>JABZGM010000136.1 GCA_015259235.1 Alloprevotella sp.
ACTGCATATTTACTATTAAAATTCTAAAACCTCATGCTATTTCCCCTTTAGTAAGAGCCTTTCAGACGTAGAATTGCAACTAAACACGGCAGAATCCACAGATTTCTTCGTATCTTTGCTCCATGGTTTTGCAAAATTCAGACACTATTCTTCGTGAATTGTCCTTCTTTTCCGAGATGTTCGGGCAAACTTTCTAGATTTATAAGGCAATACCCTATGATGGAGATATGATTGTCAAACTTTCTGAAGCCCCCTTCAAATCAGAGTATGCAAACCTGAAACTTATTACACAACAATCGACATGCAATTTATTGGAGTTTTCCTTTCTTCGCACGACAATGTGCCTGCATCCTATCGCCAAGCCACTGAAGAAGTGGGACGATGGATCGGACAATCTGGACGAACACTCATATATGGCGGTTCGGGCATCGGCATGATGGAAGTACTCGCTCAGAGTGCAAAACAAGCGGGTGCAAAAATATTTGGCATCGTTCCGCAATTTGTGGTGGATCGCAACGTGGTGAGCGATACCCTAGACGTAGAAATACGCACAGCTGGGCTTGCAGACCGCAAAACAATTTTGATAGAACGCAGTGATCTTATGATTGCGCTCCCTGGTGGTGTGGGCACGCTCGACGAAATCTTCACGCTTTTGGCTGAAATCACAATCGATGCTACGCGAAAACACCTTATCCTCTACAACGTAGAAGGATGTTGGGACACGCTTGTGGCAATGCTCGACCAAATGGTGGAGACGAATCTGGTGAACCTCTCCGTGCGCAACAAGGTGCATGTGGTAGAATCCACAGAAGCACTCGAGGAACTTTGCCAATCACTCTGATTGCTTCTATCACATAACACACCTCCCTTCTTTTGCCCTTTGATGGCAGAGCATTCGCCCTGGGCTTGCTCGTGGTAGATTTCTACTAGGAATCCCCAAAGTAATACAACCTCTTCTCGCACAAAGACTACAACTAACAACGGTGACAGAACACGAAAAGACGACTTCTCTCCACCCTTTCTCGCAACGCCTCCTCGCTTGGTATGATGAGTTTGGGCGCGAACTGCCATGGCGCAGCACGCGCGACCCTTATCGCATTTGGATTTCTGAGATTATTCTCCAGCAAACTCGCGTGGCGCAGGGATATGACTACTATCTGCGCTTCATCCAACGCTTTCCTACGGTGGAAACACTTGCAGAAGCACCACAAGATGAGGTGATGCGCCAGTGGGAAGGTTTGGGCTATTATTCGCGCGCGCGAAATCTTCATGCCGCAGCTCAGCAGATTGTGGAGCAAGGTAGCTTTCCTACAGACTATGAAGGGGTGAGAAAATTGAAAGGCGTTGGAGACTACACGGCAGCTGCCATCTGTTCATTTGCCTACGATCTCCCCACGGCTGTAGTGGACGGCAATGTTTATCGCGTGCTCTCGCGATTTTTTGGCATCGACACTCCCATCGACAGCACAGTAGGCAAAAAGACTTTTGCAGCCCTTGCCCAAGAACTCATCGTTGCCCAACGAGCTGCAGACTACAATCAGGCGATTATGGACTTTGGAGCTTTGCAATGCGCTCCCCGCGCTCCACAATGTCTACTCTGCCCTTTGAACGAGGACTGCGCTGCCCTCGCAGAAGGCACCGTGGATTCTTTACCCATCAAGGTCAAAAAGGTGGCTATCTCGCATCGCTACTTCGTCTACATTTGGTTGATGGAGAGCAAGGAGGAGAAGAAGCAAGGAGGATCCACCCATTTTTCTCCCTCATCGGACACTGCCATTGGCAAGTTGTCTCAGAAAACTCCAATGACTGAAACAGATTGTCATACTTGGATTCACCGCCGTGGTAAAGGGGACATCTGGCAAGGGCTTTACGAACCGCTTTTGCTAGAATTTCCAGCTCCTCCCTCTGCAGAAGAGGTGTTGCAACATCCCACACTACGTCCTTTCCTCTCTAAACAATCTACGCTGCAACCGGTGGTGACTGGACTGACGCACCAACTGACGCACCGCAAACTCCACGCGGACGGTTATGCGCTGTGGGGCGATTTTTCTAAGGCGTTTGACACCCATCCCGAAAGTAAAAACGATTTCATCCGCATCGCGTGGGCGGAGCGTGAGAATTATGCCTTTCCCAAACTTGTGCACCTGATTTTGGAGCGATTCTCTCTAACGAATCTCCCCAAAGATTTCTCCCAGCAGCAATAAGACTGCGAACGTGACAGCAGTTTCTCACACAATCTGCCCGATTGATTCGCACTTCCCTGCCTTTCCCTCCTTCTTAGGAAGGCTACATACCCCAAACGGAGCATTTCCAAGCTATATTCGCTGGAAATGCTCCGTTTCTTTATTCCTGACTAGAGCGTTTGCTCATTTAACGTCGGATTGCTCTGTCTGGCATGCACCATGATTTTACACTAAATCTACAAAGACCTCATCCGCTGGTTTGCGCTTGCGACCTGCATCTTGATGTTTCTCACCAGGATATCCGATGGGCGTCATCGCCACTGGCTGCCATTCTTCAGATAATTCCAAGACAGCAGCACAGGCTTCGATGTCGAAATTGCAAATCCAACAAGTGCCTAATCCCTCTTCTGCGGCAGCCAAGCACAAATGCTCCACTGCGATCGCCAAATCGATGTCGCCATGGGCGTGATTGTCGGCAGGGCGCACCCAATTTTCAGCTACATTCTTCACGGCTACAAAGAGAGCTGGGGCAGTGGCAAGCCATGGACGAGGATAGGTTTGGCAGATTCGTGCCAATATCTTGGGATTGGTTACATAAAAGAACCGCCAAGGCTGCTTATTGCACGCAGAAGGCGCTAAGCGAACGGCTTCTTTGATGCGCGCTATGGATTCGGCAGTGGGAAGTGTGGGAAGATAGTCGCGCACCGATGCGCGAGTGTTGCAAAGAGAAAGGAAGTTACTCATAATTTTCAATACATTTATTGATGCACCATACGATGATAGTTCACTCCGAAGGCATTTACCCTGCCATCGCCACGAAAGCCGCAACGCTCATACAAGGCTCTTGCTTTAGGATTATCGGGATCAACCAAGAGAGTTGCCGATAATTGCAGCTCTTTCGCACGACTTACAGCACGCGACAAAAGACTTTGGGCGATGCCGCGCCCGCGATAGGTGGGGTGCACAGCGAGGGAGTCAATGTAGAGTTCGCCTGCTTTCGTTTCGTCGTCCATTGCCGCAAGTTCTTCTGCCGTATAAAATGGCAGTTGCGCAAAGGTGCGCTCACGATACTCACGGAAGTTTTGTCCCTCATATCGGAGTAGCAGGGCAATAGGGTGGTCGTTGAACTGCGCAATTTCGGCATGTAGATAACTATAAAGCATGCCTTTTTGCTGCGCCACGGGAACAAGCGCTTCGACCATCTGCTGTTGTTGGGGACTAAGGGGCGTTTCCAACTCAATAAAGTGCAGGGCAGCCAAGACATAGTGGGCTATGAAATGGGCATCCTCTGGAGTGGCAGGGCGGAAGATGGGACTTTCTGTGGACATATTCGGACATTTAAGAGGAAACACTCCTATATTATATAGTGCACCTATTGGAGGTGATGCTAATATCTGCTATAATTAGCCTGTATACCTATAATAAGTATACAGTGTAACAACCAAGATTAGGGTGCAGCCTACAGAGTTTGATATGTGACGTCTTAATATACGAGAGAATACCACCTTACAAATCTTCATAACGTGGGATTTCTGGGAGGAACTGCACGCGATGCATGGCATAGTCTATACGACAACAGAAATGCTGTATGCCGTTGCTCACGATGAGATAATCAGCGCGAAGCACGCTATTGTAGCTTTGCACTTGGGTGAATACAGACTCGGTGATGGTGATCTGCGGAGCTTTATATTCCACTATCAGACGCGGCACTCCACCCTCACGAGCATAAAGCACGGTGTCACAACGTCTGGACACGCCCCCCACATTGACTCCTACTTCGTTTGCGAGAAGACCTTGAGGAAATCCACGTTCTGCCACTAAAAAAGCCACGAAATGCTGGCGCACCCACTCTTCTGCTGTAAGAGTAACGAAACGTTTGCGTAATTCGTCATAGACTTGTGGGCGACCATCGGCAGTCTTGCGCAAGCGCAAGGCTGGTGTGGGGAGGTTTAGTGGTGGAAATGGAATCATCAGGACGCTATATAATAAGGAGTGTAGGGAGTGGGGTGGATACCTCAGCAATATATTGCAAAAACTGGGGACAAACGGATAGTACCTTTACAATCAATCGCGTCTAGTCTACGAGTGGATCGGCAATACTAGCCAAAGAATGTAGGAAGATACCGTGCTATGAGAACTCGAATCAACAACTAGCTAGGAAAAAACGTGGAGCACAGGACGCAAATTGCAGACGAGCTCCCAATAGAACTATAGAGTTAACCTAAACCTATTCCAAACGTTGTGCAGTAGATACCCTACGACTTCGCTCGATAAATGGTTGGTGCTACCACAAAGATACGCATTTCTCTCCAATTCTTTCAGTAATATCAAAATGAAGCGTCCTTCTCTTCCGTCAGAAACTCATCAATCTCTTCTAAAAACGGTTTGTGTCTGACCCAAATGACGGACTTATTTGCTAGAAGGTGAGAAAACCTCAAACGTTCCATCGTCATAAAACACACGAATCTCCTTAATTTTACGTGGCTTTTTGTCCATTAAATTCGCGGTCTCCAAGATACCTGCATATTGCTGGGACAAAACACCTCCATCTCTTCGTAATCCGCGGGCATTTCCCGCCATTGCTCCGGCATTTTGTACTGCGCCCCCAATAGCTGTGCTCGGGTTGGCTCCTGATAGTTCCTCGCCAAATAGGGAAGACTCCGAAGATTCACCTACACTTAACGGAATATTCTCTCCATCTATACCATTTTCGACATTAGTTCTTTCGAGGGAAGTCATCATCTCGCCCTCACCAAACATAAGCCAATTAGTATCAATTTCAGGGAACGCTTTATGAATTGCCTGCACATGCTTATTGGTCGGGTTGGTGCGTCCCGTAAATATGCTAGAAATAGTGGCAGGGGCAACGCCCAACCGAGAAGCAAAGTTTTGTTGGCTCAGACCATAATGGTCCATAATTTGACGTATTCTGTCTTGCATTGTAGTAGTCGAATAAAAAGTCCTCAAAGGTTGGTTAGCCTCTCCGTGGAAGACTATATATAGTTGCGTGATTGATGGCTAAAAACTGCGATGATTTATCGCGGAAATATGAAAACTCAACTTATTTTTTGGCAGGTTTCAATGCTACCATACAAAAGTCAGAGTGAAACAAAGGAGAGTAGTGCCCACCTTCAGTGATCATAGTGACAACACCTAGCAGTAGTCGCGAGCGATCTCCAGATGTTCCTCACAAGCGCATAGGTATATAATAGAAGCTCTTTGAAGTGCAAAAGAGCACCTCGGAATATACAACACTGTATGCAGCATTTTCAACAAGAAACGAAGCAACAAGAATCTATTTCTTGCGACATATTCGCAACTTTACTCATAACAAATTCGCGTCCCTCTTAAGAGGTCGACTTTGATGCTGTAGGGTAAGGGGAGTACCTCAAGAGAGCTCCACACTTCACATTCGAGCTTTTTCTTAGCCACTACAAAGGTAACGATAAATTCTCAGACAAACAACTTTCTAAATACAGATTTCAAAACCAAAACAACAACACATTTCAAAACACAAATCTATACATCTAAATTTCAATTTCCAACATTCCACACTACATTTACATATTACTCACTGCACATCTCCTAAAGCACACTAGATTAAAAAAGAGATAACCTAGCAGTTTTTACTGGCTTTCAAAGATATAACAACTACATCTACGTTTTACAGCTATACCCAACGCACCATACAGCTAAAACCAACTGATTTCCTATACAACACATGGACAAATAACACATACAACAC
>JABZGM010000137.1 GCA_015259235.1 Alloprevotella sp.
ACATTTATTCTTGCCATTCCAACAAGAAACTAGACACCTCCGACAAACCTTCAAAAATCCCGACAATTAAAATTGAATGGTCATTATGTTTAATAAATACATTTTGATGTAATGGACGCCCCCCTCATACCTGACGCAGCTCCACTTGGAGTTCAATGGATAACTTGCCCTCAGTTTCGAGACGAACGCGGAGTTTTAAGTGTTGCAGAGCATAATAAATTACCATTCGTCCCACAACGTACCTTTTGGATTACCAGTGTTCCTCCAGAGGCACAACGAGGAGGACATGCTCATCGTACAACACACGAACTACTTGGAGCACTTCATGGGAGCTGCAAGCTAGAACTACAAATTCCCTCGCAGAAAATTGTAGTCACCTTGGATTCCTCTTCGCAATTCATTCACATTCCTGCAATGGTCTGGGCACGTCTTTATGATTTCTCTCCTGAATTTGTAGGTCTGTGCTTCACCTCTGAATCATATAAGGCAGATGGCTACCTTCACACTTTTGATGAATACCTTAAAGCCTACAGGGTTATTAAACATAATTCTATTCAGCACTATTTTTAGCTCTACTCTGTGGACACTGCTATTAAGTTGTTGTATTAGAGTTTAAACATATACAATCCAAGGATTCCATCTAATAAGCTGATTTGTAGCTATTGATTACTCATGCATTATCTTCATCTCTATAAACTCTCTGACTCACAGATTTGGGATACCTTTGTGCGTTCTTCTAGAAATGCTACATTTCTCTTTGAAAGAGCGTATATGGATTATCACGCTGATAGATTCTGTGATGCATCTTTGTTGGTTTACGATGAGAAGCAACATTTATGTGCCTTATTCCCTGCTACTTGGCATCAGGAAGAAAAGGAGGTTCGTAGCCACGGAGGACTAACCTACGGTGGTCTTTTGCTTAATAAAAGTGTGGGAGTCCTAGAATCTTGTGACATACTCTTGGAGATTGTAAAATTCTATCGTGATAATTTCCAAGCACAGCGTATGCTCGTAAATCCTGTCCCAAGTCTCTACCATGAAACGGCAGCAGAAGACCAGCTTTTCGCCCTTCACTACATAGAAGCACAGTTGTTTAGACGTTATATTTCGACTAGCGTAGCTCTGGACCGCAAAATAGAACTATCAACAAACCGGAAACGACAAATAAAGAAGGCTTTACAACATGGTTTCTCTGTCAAACAGAACTCGGACAATCTCATTCCATTCTGGAATCTCCTTGCAGATACATTATTAGAGCGCCATAATGCACGACCAGTACACACTTATCAAGAGCTTGAACTATTGACAACGAGATTTCCTAGAAATATAAGTTTGCACACTGTTGAAGACTCTCAAGGGAAATTGGTTGGTGGTACCCTACTCTTTCATACCCCTCGAGTAATTCATGCACAATACATAGCAGCATCTCCTATAGGACGTAAATATGGAGCATTGGACCTGTTGTTTTCTACTTTATTTGATGAACTACAAGGCATCCCATATTCCGTACAACCACGATTCTTTGATTTTGGAACCTCAATGGAGAACGATGGTACGGTAATTAACAAAGGACTTGTAGCGCAGAAAGAAAGTTTTGGAGGACATACCATATGTTACGATAAATATATAGTACAACTATAATGAAGGACTGGGTTAAATTCTTAGATGTAGCAGCAATAAACGAACGTTTTATAGAGGCTTTCCGCCATGATATCACAAAAGTGGTTCAAAGTGGTCAAGTTTTATATGGACAACAAACCCAAAAGTTCGAAGAAGAGTTTGCTGAGTACTGCCACACCGCTCACTGCGTAGGAGTAGCCAACGGCTTAGACGCTCTTTGGTTGACGCTTTTAGCTAAGAAAACATTAGGCGGATGGGCAGAAAACGACGAAGTCATAGTACCCGAGCATACTTTTGTTGCCACTGTGCAAGCAGTTGTTAAAGCGGGATTGAAACCAATACTAGCCCCTGTTTCTACTATTGACTATCTGCTTGATGTTAGCAAATTAACACCTCTACTCTCTACTAAAACGAGAGCAATACTCCCAGTTCACCTTTATGGTAAAATGGTAGACATGAACTCTATAACAACCTTTGCTGCTCAACATAATCTGTTTGTTCTTGAAGATGCAGCTCAAGCACATGGTGCTCAAGACTCTGGACATCCTGCTGGGGATCGATTTTGGCAAGGTGCTGCAGCCTATAGTTTTTACCCCGGAAAAAATTTAGGTGCCCTTGGGGATGGAGGAGCAATGGTAACCAATGACGAGTCTCTTGCAAGCTGCGTACGACAATTAGCGAACTATGGCTCTTCCACTAAATATCACCATGAATATCTCGGAACAAATAGCCGTTTAGATGAACTACAGGCCTCATTCCTTAGGCACAAACTTCGAAAATTGCAAGGTGATAACGAAATACGTCGAAGAATCGCTCAGCGTTATCTTACTGAAATTAGAAGTCCCCACATCGTTCTTCCCTATCCTACACTAGATTTGTCTCAACAATTGGAGAGTGTTTTTCATATCTTCCCTGTATTCTCACAACATCGCAGAAAGCTTCAAGAGTATTTAAGAGAGAGAGCAATTGAAACACTTATCCACTACCCCATTCCAATACACAAACAACTATGTTTTCGCCATTTATGGAAAGATAAAAAGAGTTGCCTTAATGCAGAACAGCTTGCTAACGAAGAACTGAGTCTGCCCATCAGTCCGGTATTATCAGACGAACACGTAACACGCGTAATTCGAGCACTAAATACTTTTGAACCATGACTTTAGACATTCTAATTTGCTCCTTGAACAAAGGAATTGTTCGCATTGACGATTTGCTTCTTCCCCAGTGTAAGGACGTGCGCTACATAGTTTCTTATCAATACACTGACGAGCGATATTTGGAGCTTATCCCCTCCTCTCTTGCTTCACGTGTTGACGTAGTAATTAGTACCCACAAGGGGCAAGGTCTATCCTCTAATAGAAATCACGCACTTGAGTTGGCTAAGGCTGACTTGGTTATGTTTGTCGATGATGACACACATCTAACCAACGATGCAATAGAAACAATCTTCAATACCTTTGCCGGACATCCAACCATTGATGCTGCTTTTTTTCGTGCCAGTACTTACACAGGAAAGTTACTAAAAAATTATCCAGAAACAGAACGAGATATCATATCCCTTCCCAACGACTACTCGATTTCTACCATTGAAATGGTATGTCGTCGCGACCGTGTGCAAGGGAAGGTACGTTTTGACGAAAGATTTGGACTTGGCACACGCTTTCTTACTTGTGGCGAAGAAGAGGTATGGCTCATAGACGCCTTACGTGCAGGATTATCTATTCGTTACTTTCCATTTAAAATCGTGGAAACCAGTACAATGCTTAAGCGTTCAATGATTTATGTAGATGCTGGAGTACAACGTTCTAAGGGTGCTTTAACCTATTATAAATTTGGGGCTACTGCTTGGATACGCTGTTTCTGGTTTGCAGTTGACTCTACACGTAGAGGTTTGTGCCATTTCATACCAATGCTACGACACCTTTATCAAGGCATACTTTACCTACGTCACAATGGATAATTCGAACACCGCATATATAGGTTCATCCAGCATTTGAAATGATGCAGCAACCGTCTAGCACATATAAACTTAGCTCAAAGACCCCTTCGTCCTTAAACTATAAGCGACTCGCTCTATAAGTAATGACTGTGCTAGGCATTTTTAGCAACTATGGCACTTTGCATTCCCTCCCTGTTTTATCCAATCAAGTATGACCTTTTCGGCTGCTTGCTTATTGGGCTATCTCCCTCTCTCTCAGAGTTGCTCTTTGAGGTAGCATGACTGCGAAAGAGGTTTGTTCGTTTCCGAAGCGTTATCAGGCCTTATTCGATACTCTACAGTCTATCGGTTAAAGCAGATAAAGGTCAGTTCATGCAAGTATATCTATATTTGTAATTTTACCTGGATAAGCCATATTTACTTTATATACTTTCATAACCCAACAAAGACTTCACATTACTTACTAGATTTTACTACACTATGGCAGATTTTCAGCTTGTTTCTCCTTACCAACCGATGGGCGATCAGCCCGAAGCTATACAATTACTCACCGAAGGAGTTAAAAGTGGTGAGCCTGCACAGGTGTTACTTGGTGTGACAGGCTCTGGTAAGACCTTCACCATTGCTAATGTCATAGCGAATATCGGGAAACCTACATTAGTTTTGTCTCACAACAAAACACTTGCAGCACAACTTTTCACAGAAATGAAAGGTTTCTTCCCCAATAATGCTGTAGAGTATTATGTATCTTATTACGATTACTATCAACCAGAGGCTTACATAGCTTCAACTGATACTTACATCGAAAAGGATCTTGCCATCAATGACGACCTAGATAAGATGCGTCTTGCTGCAACTTCAGCATTGCTGTCTGGAAGAAAAGATGTCATTGTGGTGTCGTCCGTAAGTTGCATCTACGGTATGGGCAACCCATCAGCCTTTTATGAGAATGTTATTCTACTGAAGATGGGACAGCGCATAGCTATGAATATCCTACTTAAACGCTTGGTCGATTCTCTCTATACTCGTAATGACGTGGCTCCCACCCGTGGTAATTTTAGAGTTAAAGGCGACACTATAGATGTGTTTCTTGCCTATTCAGATGACGTGCTCCGTATCAACTTTTGGGGTGATGAGATTGATTCGATAGAAGAAGTGGACGGAATCACAGGTGCTCGCCAAGCAAACTTCGATGAGTATAAGATTTACCCAGCAAATCTGTTTTTAACGAGTAAGGAAACTCAAGAAATGGCTATCCGACAAATCCAAGACGATTTGGTGGAACAGGTTGCTTTATTCAAGCAACAAGGTAAAGGCCTGGAGGCACAGCGACTAGAAGAGCGAGTAAGTTATGACATTGAAATGATTCGCGAACTTGGACACTGCTCTGGCATTGAGAACTATTCGCGTTACTTTGACGGTAGACAACCAGGTACACGTCCATATTGTCTCTTAGATTTCTTTCCTGAAGATTATCTTATCGTCATAGATGAGAGTCATGTAAGCGTTCCGCAAATCAGAGCCATGTATGGTGGCGACCGATCGCGCAAAGAAAGTCTGGTGAACTATGGTTTTCGATTGCCTGCCGCCATGGATAACCGTCCATTGAAGTTTGAAGAGTTTCAAGAGATGGCACGCCAAGTTATCTATGTGAGTGCAACTCCTGCTGATTATGAGATGGAACAAGCTGGTGGAACATACGTGGATCAGGTGATTCGTCCCACTGGTTTGCTCGATCCTCCCATCGAAGTGCGCGACACAGACTTCCCGGTCGATGACTTGTTGGAAGAGATTCGTATTGCCATCGAAGGCAATGAGAGAACACTCGTCACTACCCTCTCAAAACGTATGGCAGAAGAACTAACGGAATACTTGCTGGGATTAGGAATTTCAACGGCATACATCCATTCTGACGTAGACACCTTAGAACGCGTCAAGATTATGGAAGAGCTTCGTGCTGGCATTTATGACGTTTTAGTCGGGGTGAACTTGCTACGTGAGGGATTGGATTTGCCAGAAGTCGCACTTGTTGCCATTCTAGACGCAGACAAAGAAGGGTTCCTCCGTGATCGTCGAAGCATGACGCAAACTGCAGGACGCGCAGCTCGTAATGTCAATGGTCGTGTCATCATGTATGCCAAGAAAATCACAGATAGCATGCAACAAACCATTGATGAGACAAATCGCCGTCGACTCAAACAAATGGCTTATAACAAAGAGCATGGAATTACCCCAACTCAAGTAAAAAAGAGCAACACTGTGAGTCAGTTAGGCAAAATGGGTATGGAACGTTCTGAAGCTGCAC
>JABZGM010000138.1:0-1376 GCA_015259235.1 Alloprevotella sp.
CGATCAGTGCCGACACCGAGAAAAACATTCTAAAGGATTATAACTGCCAAGTCATCCACACCAGTCCGGAATATCAGACGAACCTCTCTCCTTTTACGCCCACCAACCGCATATTGACCTCCATGTGCAATCCGGAACGATTGCTCTATATATTGCGCTATGGCATTGCCTATGTGAGAATGGAACGAGAGGTAGATGGAAAAATTGAGTCGACCGACCAAAAGCATATCATGCGCTATCAGCAACTCTTTGCAGCGATGGCGATAGAACGCAAACTCTCTGAGGGAGTGCGTTCAGGATTGGTGTGGCACACGCAAGGGAGTGGCAAAACGGCTTTATCCTACCACTTGACGCATGTGCTCAACGACTACTTTGCTCGGCAAAACAAAGTGGCGAAGTTTTATTTTATCGTAGACCGCCTTGATCTCCTAGAACAAGCCACCCAAGAGTTTGAAGCCAGAGGATTGGTGGTGAACACCGCCAACACGCGCAAAGAACTGATGGAACAATTCCGAAAGAACCAGGCTCAACATGGTGCTGAAGGAAAGGCAGAAATCACTGTGGTCAACATCCAACGATTTGCAGAAGACACCGAGCGTGTGGAACTCAATGCCTATGCCACCAACCTGCAACGCGTGTTTATCCTCGACGAAGCGCATCGGGGCTATCGTCCTGGAGGCTGCTTCTTGGCCAACCTTTTTGATGCAGACCAAAATGCTATCAAAATTGCACTCACGGGTACTCCCCTCCTCAAGGAGGAACAAGCCTCGTGCAAAGTGTTTGGCAACTATCTTCACACCTACTACTACGACCGCTCCATCGCCGACGGCTATACGCTCAAAATCCTCCGAGAGGAAATCGAGACTTCCTATAAGGAAAAACTTACGGAGGTGCAAGACAAACTAGAAACCCTCGTAGAGAAAAAGGATGTGCGCAAGAGCCAGATCATAGAGCATGACAACTACGTGGATGAACTCTTGCGATATATCATCAGCGATTTGGTCAAATTTCGCAAGATTCAAGGTGACTCAAGTCTAGGGGGCATGATTATCTGTGAAACCAGTGCACAGGCTGAGAAACTCTACGAACACTTCGAACAAATTCGTCAAAGTGTGTGTCCTGACAGCTCCCTCAAAGCTGGACTCATTTTGCACAACCACGAGGACAAAGAAACACGACGACAAATCGTCAAGGACTTCAAGAAAAACATGACCATAGATGTGCTCATCGTTTTCAACATGCTCCTCACCGGATTTGATGCACCACGACTCAAACGCTTGTATTTCGGTCGTAAACTCAAAGACCACAATCTGCTGCAGGCCATCACGCGCGTCAATCGCCCTTACAAGCAGATGCGCTATGGATTTCTCATTGAC
>JABZGM010000138.1:1386-5813 GCA_015259235.1 Alloprevotella sp.
AGTTAATAGACCATATAAGAATAATACATATGGATATGTCATTGATTTTGCAGACATCAAAAGAAATTTTGATGAGACAAATGAAGCTTATCTAAAAGAACTTAATCGATTTAATGAGGTATCCAACGACGAGGCACCAACCAATGTGAACACTTTCGCTCAAGTGCTGGAGAGCAAGGAGGAAATCATCGAACAGATGAAAAACATCCGCCAAACTCTCTTCAACTACTCGTGCGACAATGCGGAGGATTTCTCTACTGAAATCTCCACTGAAGAAGACAAGGGCACGTTGCTTGAGCTCAAACACGCCCTCACCGCTGCCAAAAACATGGCCAACGTGGTGCGCACCTTTGGAGATGACCAAATGCGCAACGACTTTGCCAAGGTGGAAATCACCAAACTCCCTGAGCTCCTCAGCGAAGTGCAGCACCGCATCAACATCATCAATCAGAAAGCAGCCTTCGAAGTAAACGCTGAAACAAAGCTACTCATCAACGAAGCTATGCTAGACATTGAGTTCAACTTCTCAAAGATTGGAGAAGAGGAATTGCGGCTCATTGCTGGAGGCATGGAATTGAAAGAGAAATGGCAACGCACCATCACAGCTTTCACGCAAAACTTCGACCAAGACGACCCTGAGTTTATCACTCTGCGCGATGCCTTCACCGAACGCTTCAAACAACGTGGCTTCGTGATTGACACCGTGGCGAAGTTTAACGAAGAAACCAAGGCTCTAGACGATGTGATGAAACGCCTACAAGTAATCCTCGTGCGCAACAATGCTTTAGTGAAGAAATATGACGGAGATGTGAAATTCGCTCGCGTACACAAACGCATCCGAGAGGTGAATCACCAAAGAGAAGCAGAAAACAAACCGCCTATGTTCTCCTTCAGAGACGAAGAAATCATGGCCATTCTACACATGATTAAAGAAGACATCGACAAGAAAGTCTACGACAGGAATGACATTCTCAAAAAAGATGCTTTTTTCACAAAGACGGTGCTTTCACTCATCCAAGGATGTCTTTATCATTTACCTCAAATCAAGCCTGACACTGCGGACTATCATTTCATCAAAGATCGCATTGCGCAGCAATATCTCAACCAATATCACGCCACCTACGCTAACGCCTAAGATATGCCAATCAAAGAACAAACCCTCAAACTCATTGACGAACTCAAAGCCACCTGCACCAGCTATGGTATGGGCAACGATGGCAACGAATATAAAATCATCACGCAGGTGTTTCTCTACAAATTTCTCAACGACAAATTTGGCTTTGAAATCAAAAGGGCGTTTAGCGACATAGCCCCACGCATCAAAGAGGATCCCAAATGGGAAGAGGCTTATGCCCAGCTTACAGATGAGGAAAGACTGCTCTTGCAAGGGGCACTCCCTGCTGAGGTGCCCACCTTAGAGCCTTATCACCTCATCGCTCATCTGTGGAACCAACAAGGAAAAGGCGATTTTGACACGATTTTCGACAACACAATGACGGACATCGCAGAACAAAATGCTGACATTTTCTCTACACAAACCACAGAGAACACCAAAATTCCACTCTTCGAACCACTGACACACTATGTCACTGATGCCGCACAGCGCGCACCTTTTGCTCGTGCACTAGTCGATAAGCTTGTCAACTTTTCTTTCGAGTCTGCCTTTGAGCAGCACTACGACTTCTTTGCCTCAATCTTTGAATATCTCATCAAAGACTACAACACTGCAGGCGGAGGGAAATATGCCGAATACTACACTCCACACGCCATTGCCACCATCATGGCGCGCTTGTTGGTGGGCGACAACCCTGAGTTGCATAGCCAAGAATGCTACGACCCCTCAGCAGGCACAGGCACACTCCTTATGGCGCTGAGCCACCAAATCGGTGAGGAACGCTGCACCATCTTCTCACAAGACATCTCGCAGCGTTCCAACAAGATGCTCAAACTCAATCTTCTGCTCAATGGTTTGGTGTCTTCGCTCGACTATGCCATCCAAGGTGACACCCTCACCTCGCCTTACCACAAAAGCGACGACAAACAAAGTCTTCGCCAATTTGACTTTGTGGTCAGCAATCCACCTTTCAAATTCGACTTTTCAGGCACGCGTGAAAAGATTGCAGCACAACCTGCGCGCTTCTGGGCGGGAGTGCCCAATGTGCCAGCCAAGAAAAAAGAAGGCATGGCCATCTACACCTGTTTCATTCAGCACGTGCTCAATTCATTGAAACCAACAGGCAAGGGTGCCATCGTAGTGCCTACAGGATTCATCACCTCCAAGAGTGGCATCGAAAAGAAAATACTTTCCAAAATAGTGGACGAACGCTGGATTTATGGCTGCATCTCTATGCCTAGCAATGTATTTGCCACCACGGGTACTAACGTCTCTGTGCTCTTCTTCGACAAATCAGCCTCAGCCGACAAGGTAATCCTAATCGATGCGAGCAAAATGGGCGAGGAATACAGAGACGGAAACAATCAAAAAAAGCGACTCCGAGACTTCGAGGTGGAACAAATCGTGTCTACATTCCGCGAGCGCAAAACTGTTGACGACTTCTCCGTGTGTGTAAGCTACGATGAGATAAAAGAAAAAGGCAATTCCCTCTCTGCCGGACAATATTTCGACATCAAAATCGAATATGTGGACATCACCGAGGAAGAATTCAATGCTCGTATGGCCAACTTCAAACAAACGCTATCTGAACAATTTGCAGAGAGTCATCGACTCGAAGAGGAAATCACGAAACAATTGGATGCTTTAGTCTTCAACAGCAATGTAGGCAACAATGAATAACGAAATTCAATTTAGACTATATAATCTTCCCAATGAAGAGGGAAAGGTGCAGGTAGTCATAAAAGAGGAAACCATTTGGTGCACACAGAAGGCAATGGCGCAACTCTTTGATGTAAATCTACCGGCAATAAGCAAGCACCTAAAAAACATTTTTGAAGAGGGCGAGTTAGAAGTAAATTCAACTATTTCCAAAATGGAAATAGTTCAGACCGAAGGTGAGCGAAACATCAAAAGGAGCATTGACTTTTATCATCTCGATGCCATTATCGCTGTTGGCTATCGTGTTTCTTCTCCCAAATCAACCAAGTTTCGTCAGTGGGCAACCAAAATTCTAAATGAATATATCAGGAAAGGCTTCGTGATGGACGATGAACGTCTCAAGCAGGGAGAGATAATCTTTGGAAAGGACTATTTCCGCGAACTACTCGAGCGAGTACGTTCTATCCGAGCCAGTGAACGACGCATTTGGCAACAGATCACCGACATATATGCAGAGTGTAGCACTGACTACAATCGCAACGCCCCTACCACCAAGGAATTCTATGCGATGATACAAAACCGCTTTCATTATGCAATCACAGGACATACAGCAGCGGAAATCATCTACACAAAGGCCGATCACACCAAAGAACACATGGGGTTGACCACTTGGAAAGATGCTCCGGAAGGGCGCATTCTTAAGTCAGACGTGAGTGTGGCAAAAAATTACCTATCCGAAGAGGAGATACGCCGATTGGAACGTGCCGTAACCGGTTTCTTTGACTATATTGAGGATTTAGTAGAGCGTGAAACTACATTTACGATGGCAGATTTCTCAGAGAGTGTCGATGCTTTCCTAAATTTTAGACGTTATCAAATTCTCCAAGGCAAAGGCAACATCTCAAGCGAGCAGGCAAAAGTGAAAGCACATACCGAGTACCAACTCTTCAATCCTACGCAACACATAGTCTCGGATTTCGACAAAGAGCTGCGTAAACTCAACCAGAAACACAAAAACAATCAGCATGAAGAAATATAAACTTGGGGAAATTCTGACAATCTCGTCCACCTCTATAACACCACAAGCTGGGCGAACATATCATCTCTATAGTCTGCCATCTTTTGATGACGGGAAAGTGCCTGAAATAACCAAAGGAGAAAACATTCATAGTAACAAATATGTAATATCCAATCGCTGTATTCTTTTCAACAAATTGAACGTTCGTTTTAAGCGTATATGGAAAATAGAAAATAATACGCCTAACAAGTTGTGTTCTACGGAATTCCTGCCATTGATTATAGATGAAAGTATCATAGATTATCAATATTGCTACTATTTGTTAGCATCCGATTACTTGACTAATTACCTTTGCGGAATAAATAGTAATACATCAGTAAGCCATAAACGCATCAATCCTGATATACTGCTGAATTTGGAAGTGACTCTACCTGTATTGGATGAGCAAAAGCACATAGGCTCCATTCTTGCAAACCTTGACCGAAAAATCGCCCTCAATCGTTCGATAAATCATAATTTAGTCGAGAACGCTCGACACCGATTTCTACCTGTCCATTCATCAGGAGAGGGAGAAGAGAGTCTCGTAGCTTAGTGAGTGATAGAATTTCTTTATTGTTGCGATGTATTTGCTTATAT
>JABZGM010000139.1 GCA_015259235.1 Alloprevotella sp.
GTTTTTCTACAAGTCTCAGAGTTTTTTTATATCCTATCTCAAAAACTCTCGTCCTTATGTCCTTACCTCAAGAAACCAAAGAGCAGCAACAAATCTATGGTGTATTTCGAGCGTGCATCTACCTCTCCCTTATCATAGAGATATTTATTCATTATCCTGTATCAATTTCCTCTTTTGATTTCTTCCTGAACTTGCTCAACAAGCTTCAGATCTTCAATAGTCTCACCATGTGCAAAACCATAGAGTTAGCTTGCATTGTGATAACCTGCCTAGGCACAGTTGGAAAGAAAGACCTAAAGTTCAATCCAAAGAATCAAATCTTTTTCCCTTTTGTCGGAGGTTTTCTGTTGCTTGGTTTCTCCCTATTCTTCCACAACACCTATGATTCCTCATCAACAGTCCACTCGTGGAAGATCTTAAGTATTAACCTCTATGGTCTTTGTTCGGTCTTTGGTATTATTGCCATCCACTATGGCGGTGATGCTATAGCACGTCACTATAACAACCAACTTGGGAAAGACCGCTTCAATTTCGAGAATGAAAGTTTTCCTCAAAGTCAACAACTAGTTGATAATGAGTATTCCGTGAACATTCCAATGATTTATTACTTCAAAGGAAAGATGAACAAAGGTTGGATAAACATCATCAATCCTTTCCGCGCGACATTAGTATTAGGCACCCCTGGATCCGGTAAATCATTTGGTATCATAGATCCCTTTATAAGGCAACATTCAGCCAAAGGATTTGCTATGATGGTCTATGATTACAAGTTCCCAACACTTGCCAAAACACTCTACTATCAGTATCATAAGAATAAGAAATACAATAGATTATCAAAGAATTGTGGATTCCATATTATCAACTTCACAGATATAGAGTATTCGCATCGCATCAATCCGATTCAAAAAAAGTACATCCCCGACCTTGCAGCAGCATCAGAGACCGCAGCCACGTTGCTAGAATCTCTCAACAAAGGAGGAGGGGGTAAAAAAGGAGGTTCCGAAGCTTTCTTCCAAAACTCAGCCGAGAACTTCTTAGCAGCCATTATCTATTTCTTCATCAACCTACACCCCTCAGGATACAAGAACGGCAAAAAACTCAACCACTACATCAGTTATAACGGGCAAAAGCTTCTCTTGAAATATAAGAATTGGACAGACTATATCGCAGTAGACGAAAAGGGTAATCAAGTTCTTAACTTCACCACAGAAGGAGGAAAGAGTACCTCAATTGACGAACACGGAATGTTCGTCAATCTCACAGGATATACGTATAAAGATTTGGATGACCACGAAGTCACCATCGAGCGTGATTGGTACGAAACAGCGAAAGGAGAAGAAGTAGAGCCAGACACGATAACAGGAGCGTACAGCGATATGCCACATGTCCTATCCTTCCTTGGTCGTTCGTATGAAGAGGTCTTCGAAATCCTCATGCAAGACGAAAAAATCATGTCCCTAATGTCTCCTTTTGCATCTGCTTATCAAAACAAAGCAATGGATCAATTGGAAGGTATGGTTGGTACACTCAGAGTAAATGCAGCGCGCTTAGTATCTCCAGAAGCTTATTGGGTGTTCAGTGGAGACGATTTTGACCTCAAAATATCAGATAAGACCAAGCCCTCCTATCTAGTGATAGCGAATGACCCAGAGAAAGAACAAGTAATCGGTTCTCTTAATGCTCTTATCCTTAATAGGCTTATCACACGCATCAATAGCAAGGGCAATATTCCAGTGTCAATTATCGTAGATGAGTTACCCACGTTGTATTTCCATAAGATAGACCGTCTAATAGGCACAGCACGTTCCAATAAAGTAGCAGTAACCCTCGGGTTCCAAGAACTGCCCCAATTAGAAGCCGACTATGGTAAAACAGGAATGCAGAAAATAATCACCACTTGTGGTAACATTTTTATGGGCGCAGCGCGTAACAAAGAAACATTAGAGTGGGCGCAAAATGATGTATTTGGCAAAGCCAAACAACTCTCTCATTCTGTAAGTATCAATGATAATAAAGTCTCTACTTCCATTTCGGAACGAATGGACTATCTTGTTCCAGCGTCAAAGATAGCAGATATGGCTACAGGATGGTTGGCAGGGCAAACAGCACGAGACTTCACCGCTACTACACAAGACCAATTCCGCAGCGTCAACATCGAAGAAAGTAGTGATTTCAGTACAACCAAGTACTTTTGTAAGACCAATTTTGATATGGATCGTATCAAAAAAGAAGAAAGTAAATATGTAGACCTCCCGAAAATCTGTATCTTTGCCACTGCAACTCAAAAAGAGATAGAATTGAATCGCAATTTCAAGCGAATCAATGATGAAATTACTCAACTCATCAAAGAGTTGATAGGCAAAAGTAGTACATGAACGAAAAGATAGACATACTTACTCCAGCGGAACTTGGTTCGCGTCTTAAATTAGTCCGTCAGGGCTTGCAACTTAAGCAGCAAGAAGTAGCAGAAATCATAGGAACATCGCAGCTCAAAATTTCAAAGATAGAGCAGGGTGCAACTGTGACGACTCCCGACTTTCTAAAGCTATTAGCATTCTATTCTCAGAGTGTATCTCTTGATATTTTGTTCTCAGAGAAGATAGACTTTGTTACCTATCAGAATCTCTTCACCAACAATTATGCAATGAGTAAACTCGCTAAGGAACGTCTTCTTGTATTACAAAAGATCGCTTTAGATAGCCTTCAGAAAGCCAGCGAGGAGATAAGAACTACGCTCTCCGACGCAATCAGCTTGTTGTAGTTTCATCAAAGAAGAAGATAAAGACAACCGCAGGTGAGGAATATCCCCATCTGCGGTTGTTACGATTCATCGAGATTATAATTTCAAGTCTTTGACTATTTCCATGAGAACCTCCTCTTTGACGGAAGTGTACTCGGATTTGTCGTAAACTTCCAAGAGATGTATCTTTCCTTCTTGTTCCGAAACTAGAACATTATAGGTAATTACTCTCGCTCCTCCTGACTTTCCCCCACCTTTAGACTTGATAGCCATTCGAATTTTGCGAATACCAGGAGCGAGTTCAACACCTTGTATAGGGTCTTCCTCAAGTCCTTCTACAAAAGCCTTCATATCAGCTTTCATCGACTTGTGACGCTTTGCTAAAGTCTTTAAGCTCTTGGCAAATGTAGGAGTAGGGATAACTTTAAAGCTCATCGAGAAGTTCAGTCATTGAAAGTTCTTTGATTTTCCCTTCGTTCATCAGCTTCACCTCCAGCAGTGCCATACGTAGACGTTCAGTAAGGTCTGTCTTGTTTACAACAACTTCTTGGGTGGTTATAGGACGAATATGAAAACTTCCAAGACCTCTAGATTTCAGAACAACTTCCTCTCCTCTTTTGACCATACCAAGATACTTTGATTGGTTTGTTCTAAATTCTCTTGCGCTAATTACTTCCATTTGATTTCTGTTTTAGTTTACGGCAAAGATAGGAAAAGATACTCGAATGGTATCTATTGATACAAACTTTAGCATAATTCTTATTGTATCCACTAATCAATAGTTTGGAATATCTGTCTGACTTTAGTGGTGTAAGTCTTATCTTCTGCATACCCAATTCGATTCAAGAAATCAAAATAATTTCCCCCCTTGTATTTATATTGCACATAATCTCTGTAAGCAGCCACAGAATCCTCCCACTTTTCAAATCTCATATACTCTCCATTTCGTTTTCTCAACCCAAACAAGTTGTTTAACTCCCAGCATACCCTAGAGGAAAAGTAACCTGTTTCTAGCAAAGCCTGTGCTAAAACAACTTTAGGGAAAAGAACTTCTTGACGAATAATCTCAGCATAGAGATTTCCCCTATTCAGAGCCGCGCCCCTCGCTTTATATTCAGGTGGCGGTACAACCATAGCCAAATCTTCATTGAGACGTTTGATGTAATTTCGAAGCACACCAATAAAGCCCAGAGGGTCAACGCTGCGCCCATGATTACGCAGTCTAATGTGAAGATGATAATTTGTCGATTTCCCAGAGTTCCCAGAAATCCCGATAATCGTTCCTGCATTGATTTTCTCATTTTCCTTGACCGTAATTTTGTCTAAATGACCATATAAACATTCTAATCTACCATGATTTAAGACTACATAATTTCCATATCCCTTATTGCTATATACAACCTTGGTAACCACGGCAGGAAGCATAGCATATACAAAATCTTTGTGACAAACGAGGTCAACTCCGTCATGAAAAGCCAAGCATTTACTAAAAGGGTCAGTTCTATGTCCAAATCTAGAGCTAATTTGTAACTCATCAAGGGGCATACAAACATTTAATCTTTCTTGTAATTTATCCATCGTAAAGTCCCCAATATACAGACTAGCTTTGCGGAAGTCTTTACTTTTGGGGACAAGCTCAGCTAATTGTTCTCCTACATTCTTTTTTTCTGATAAGCTATCAGCATCTTCTTGTCCCTTATGTGCCTTTTCCTTGCTTGGTTTCCTCTTGTTATTTGCTTGAATTGTATCAAAAGAATCCACCTTTGCGATTTTTCTCTCTTTGAGTAGAGCGTATGGTCTAATACGATCAGAATCTGATTTTGCCGTAAAAAATTGTGCTTGCGTGTTTGCACAATAGGAAAATAATAAGCATAGTCCAAAAATATACGACTTCATACCTTCTTATTGAAATATATTTAGTAACTTTGTGGCAAAGTTACTCATGATATTTCAAATATGATAAGTAGAAACGTGTTTCTTCCAGAAGAATTACCCTATTCCCAACTAGAAAAGATAGGAATAAAGCAAAACGATATATTGAGATTACCATCTCAATTCGTAGAGCCGTTAATGTCTGGTCGTGTGACTCCCCTAATAATGGGAGAAGTAAAAACCCACTCTGGAGAATTGTATCGTGTTCCCCTTAAGTTGCAACTTACTCGCAATACAGCCAATCAAGTTGTAGTCTTGACGTTTCCTATGAGAAAAGAGGTTCTGAATGACTTAAATCTGAGTCGTACGGATATAGACCGTCTTAAGGAGGGGCATATTCTCCGTAAAGAAGTAAGCGAATATGGTAAACGTACCCAACGTTACTATCAGCTAGATAGTGAGACAAAGTCCATTATGCAGAAAGACGCTATTCATCTGCGCTTAAGTGATCGAATCAAAGATATAGAGAAAATCGGAAATATCGAGCTTGGCTTAGAGCAGAAAAAGGCAATCCATGATGGAAAGCCTGTGGAGCTTTCAGTAGGTGATAACAAAGTCACTGTAGGAGTTAATCTCAAAGAGCCAACAGGCTTCAAAAACCTTCAAGGAGATATGGAGTTGTGGAAGCAACGACAAGCAGAAGAATATGACAGATTAAATCCTGGCTTCGTTGGCTTTGTAAAGACAGATGAAAATCGTTGGGAATACCAGCAGGTGGTTCTGTCTTTGCAGACAAAGTCCGAACACACTCAACCTCTCGACCGCAAAGAATCTCGCACCTCTCAGCAAAAGATGATGCGATAATAATTTCGCCCTTACTAATCTCTGATATTTCATTGAAATAAGGTGTACTAGAATCTGGAAAATTCTCACCGCGCAATGAAAATCACAAGACTATCAATTCATGATTGATGGTCTTTGCGCGCACCTTAAACTCAGTGGATATATCCTCAAATATTTAGTGATATGTCTACCCAATTTTCTACAGACGAGTTGTATCAACAACTCCAAAGCAATCAAATTACATGGCTAGAGTTCATGCATCAAAGCGAATACTCAGAAG
>JABZGM010000013.1 GCA_015259235.1 Alloprevotella sp.
CCCACAAAGGGGGAAGTGTGAAGGTTGTGAAAGCAAAAAATGCGATTTCGCTGTAATGCGGGCGCGTGTGACGCGCGCGTGAGAAAACGTTAGAGATTAGATGTTAGACATTAGACGTTAGAGGTTAGAGATTAGATGTTAGACATTAGACTTTGGAAATTAGTTGGGCAGTTAGAGAGTGGCTATAAGGTGAAAGAGGAACTTACTAGTCGTGGACGGGTAGTAGTTTTTTGGTAATACTGCTTAACTGTAATCTTTACTTTGCAGAACAGTGAGTGTCTAAAGAGAAAACTGCACTTTTTTGCCGATTTTTCTCACTTTGGGTGTTTTGCTTCCCAGGTATATATAGGGGACTGGAAGTTGAGGGGATAAAAAATAGGGTGTTTGATAAAGGGCAAACTGCTGTGTTATTCTCGACATTCAGCTTTGGTCACGTACTTCAGTACGCTCCCTTCAGCCTCCATCTCAATGCATTGCATTTTATCCCTTTATCAAACACCAAAAGGAGATGCTGCAAAAACGAGTTTTGCAACATCTCCAAACTAATTAGAAAGTATGAAACGATCGTGTTACTTCACGATAACCTTATGTCCGTTGATCACGTAGATACCAGCAGGGAGGCTGTTCACGTCGTCGACACGCACACCAGAGAGGGTGAAGGTACCCTTCGTCTTGCTAGCAGGAGCGAGCACTCCAGTCTTGATGAGGGTAATCATTTGGTTGGCTGGGATCACGAGGTCACCCTTTTCGGTAGTTTCGGGGAGCTTGCCGAAGTAACCTGCGTTAGGAGCAGCCTTGTCACCCTTTTCAGAGAGCACCACCTTGCTACGGTCGGGACTAAACAGACCATTTTCTAAGGGGAGTGAAACGAAGTCAAATGTACCATAGAGACCATTCACCGCATCAGTGGGCTTGTTGGTAGGCTTGAGGTCGTTGAGTGTTTTAGCAACCGTGTAGAGGAGGGCAGTACCCTTGTTGTCTGCACTAGGCTTAAACACATAGCCTTGACCAGCTTTGAGCTTCTTGTCGGCTACAGCCTTGAGGACAATGTCCTTGGTATCTGGCTTCTGACCGATAACGGTGTAGAAGTTACCATTGGCGTCTTTTTCGTTGAACTCAGCATCGATGGGGAGAGTCACGAATTGGAAGCCTTCCTTAGCAGCAAGCTGATAGATGAAGCCATCGTCGAGCACATCCTTGATTTGTTTTTCTTCTACAGGTTGGAAGGAGAACGCTGAGTTGTCATTTTCCTTCGCAGTAGTCCAGGTTACGATGGTCTTAGAAGATGGATCTGCGTTGACGTAAGGATAGTTGGCTTCAGTGGCGTCCTTAGATACGAAGCGGAAAGCACCAGGGAAATTGATGAACTCAACCTTGAAGACATAAGGAGTCTCGGAGAGCATCATAGCGCGTTGTTGCTTCTTATCGTCGCGAGAGAGGTAGAGACCGTTGAAGACATTGCGGAAGGTGTATCCACCGTCCACCTTTTCTACCTGCCAGAAATATTCGAGGTGTTGCTTGCGGTCGGGAGTATCTTCAAACTCACCAGCAACAGTGGCAGAAGGTTGGCGACCTGCTACGCACACTTGGTCATTAGAGGTGGTAGAAGAGTTGCGCACGGACAGCACGTTGTGATAGACCTTCTTGTTGCCAGATTCGCTCTGGATGATGTAGATGCCATTACCTGGTACGCGGAGTTTGCTTTCGAAGGTGGTGAGTGCAGCGTTGAGTTGAGCCACGATGTTGTTGATCTGCTCTAAAGTAGGAGCCTTCACGTCGGTGATGGCCTTGAACTCTGCGAGCGCTTTGTCATGAGCAGTCTTGAGCGCTTCTTTCGCACCAGTCTGGTAGTATCCCAGTCCTTCTTCTTCTTGTGCCTTTTCGAGACGGCCTTTGATAACGTTAGACACTTCGGTGACACGAGTAGCGTCGGGATAGTTGGCACGGAACTTTTCGTAAGCTGCCTTGAACTTTTCGATGGTAGCTTCAGAAGCAGCTTTCTTATCGAGTTCAGCTTCAGCAGTCTTAATGACATCTTGGAGCGCTTGCATCACGTCGGCTGGAATACCAGCGTTGGGTGAGTTGAATTTGTCATATTCTCCCTTGTAGACACGAAGTTCGTTGGCATAAACAAAGCCACTTTGGCTGTTGTTCATTCGGTCTACAATCTCGAGACGGAGATACTTGTATTCTTCGTTGAAAGCTAGAGTGGCAAAACCAACCTTGCGGCCGTTTTCAGTACCCTCTGCTGTGAGCATCTTCGTAGAGAAATCAAACTTTCCAGTTGTGAGAGGTACCCAACCATCCTTTTTCCAAGCGTCGTAGTCGTATTGACCTTCGATGGGAGCGCCTGCTTCATCCTTCTTTTGCGCCTTGCCCTTGGCTAGTGCACTTTCGTCCTTGGCACCCCAGAGAACAACGCTCTTGGGAGCACCAGAATTGGCATTGCCTACTAGACGTTCACCCCATTTCACAATGATGCTGTTGACGGGATTGTCCAACTTGAGGTTGAAGAAGTGGTGTGCGTCCCAAGCGTGTTCGCCACCATGCCATGTGGTGTGGAAATAGGTGGTAAGGTTTTTGTCGAACAATACGTTGATGTCCTTACCTTCATCGGGGTCTGCCATGGGGCAGGAAATCTGGTCTTTAGAGGTTACAATACCATCTAGTTCGTTGAAGTCACCCTTGAGAGCTGCTTCAGACTTCTTGCCATCAGCACCAAGTGGGTAATACACATTACCCTTCTTGATAGCATCTTTAGCTTTCTCCACAAGGCCGGTGAGCTCTACGTTGCGCTTAGGCTGAGCGATGAGTGCTTTGAGTTGTTCCGCTTCTTCCTTACTGATGGTGCGAGTGTGCCAAGAAGAGGCTTTAGCAGTAGCTTCCCACACCACGGTGCTAAATTCATACACTTGAGCGTGAATACCACCATTGCCAATCAGTTTGTCGGAAGTGAAGGTGAGATAACCAGGTTCGTCTGCATTAGCCCCGATAGAGAATGCAGCTTCTGGAGTATCGGTCATCTTGATGGGAACGTAGTTCTTGGGTTGAGGACCGATGTAGCGACCAGTCTCGAGGTTGCGGAAGTAGAACTTACCTTCTTCGCCGGTAGCAATCACTTCCCACACGAACTTCGCCAAGTTATAGCTAATGGGATCATTTTGGTGATATTCCACCTCATCCTTCTCCTTACCAGACCAACTCAGACCATCAGCACCAAACTTAACGGCACCTTGGTCGTAGAGTGCAGTGCCATCATATCCCGCTTCGTTCTCACCACGCCAGTTAGTAATGATGTAGTAACCTGGGATGAGGGGGTTAATCGCCGTTACGAAAGCATTGTAAGTGGGCTTGAGTTCATCGATAATCTTGTAGATTTCTTCGTTAGACAATTTGGCAGTACCTTCGGTCACTCCCTTTGCCTTGTTCCACAAATCTACCAAAGTCTGGTACTTCTTTGCATCGTACTCACCAGAACCGCTACCGATGCGATAGTTCTTGAGTGCTTCTTCGAGTGTTTTGCCCTCGGGGACTATTTCGCGCATAGCAGCTTCAAGTGCTTCACTAGCCTCCAGTTTAATAGCAGGACGAAGAATCCATGCGTTTTGGTTGTAGTCTGTGCCAATAGAAACATTGTTACCGCTCAACAAGAATTGGTATTGTGAGTACTTGTCCTTGGGGTCAATGGGATATGCAGAAGCAATGATCAATTCGCCAGGAGCAGCAGCGTCAGAAATGTAGGTGGACTGCTGAAGATTGAGCTCTTCGTTGTCTGCTTTTGCGCGCCAGATGTAAGCATTGATACCCTTATGCTTCACGGGGTCTTTGCCTTCTTCTTGGTAGTCGTAGGCTTCTTCTGGATTCTTTACGTCCACTTCCACTACTACCACTTTCCAAGCACGTTCCACTTGTTTGGTGTAGAAAGATGAAGAACCTGGAAGAGCTACGTATTCTCCGGTTTGAGATTTGATGTAGTAAACTTCAAGGTCTTTTACTTTTTCGTTTGCCTTCTCGAAGGTGAAAACACCCTTGTCGTTGAAGCCAGTTGTGCTGGTGATGAATTTATCACCGAACAGATAGGCTGCACTTCCAGCTTTGGCAGAAGCTGCGCTTTGGAATACATATTGTTTGCCGGCTTCGATGTTATCTGCTGTTACAGGATTTTCGCCGACACTTACAGACCAGTAGTCTGCTGCTGCGTTGATGGAACCCACTGAAGTGAGCACGCATGCAGCCATCATTGTTTGGTAGACGTGTTTCATGATAGAGTATTTGAATAATTATTTGCTGAATTCTTCTTTGATATGCAGAATTTTTACGTCGTGTATAACGAGCACAAAGATACAAATGTTTTTGTTACTACAAAAAGAAATTCAAGAATTTCTGTCTGTTTTGCAATGTTTATATTTCAAATTTGTATGCATTTTTATGTAGTGCGACTAAACAAAGGGAAAAGAAAAGTCCACCTCTTTGTGAGAAGTGGACTTAAATATTAAGTGTTGGCTTGCAATATGTATAAGTTTACAAGCTGCTGGATTATTTCTTAGTCACCACACCTTTAGGGAGCATGATGATCGTAGCGCGGTTGCGATCGCGAAGGATTACATTATTGACGAAGGCTTTGATGTCGGCAGAAGTAACGGCATCTAGCGTTTCGAGATAAGTCTTTTGACCATCTTTGCCCCAGTTGTTTTTAGCAACCATCAAACCTTGCCAGTAACCATTGCGGCGTTGAGCTTCTTCATATTCTTTGTGCTCAAACTTCTTCACTTCGTTCAATTCCTCATCGGTCACACCATCTTTGGCAATCTCGTTGAGACCTTGATCCATGAGCAGAAGCACAGAGTCTACCTTTTCAGGAGTGAAGGGCGCAAAGATTTGAAGAGAATAGAGGTCTTTCACCCCATAGCTAAGACTAGCATCTGCGCCCACGTTGTAAGCCATACCGCCATCTTCGCGGATAGACTTGAGATAACGCTTGGTCAAGATAGCCCCAAACACACTAGCAACTTGCGCTTCCTTCAAACTATAAGGTTCTTGACCCTGCCAGATTTGGAGGAGCATCGCTTGAGGAGTTTCCATCTGACGTTCGAAGCGGTTTTCAACAACACCCTTGCGCGCATCAAGGTTGAGCTTCGTGTAAGTCTCACGTTTTTGCACTGCAGGGAGCGTAGCGATGTATTGTTCAGTGAAGGCGCGGAGAGAATCTTCGTTGATGGCTCCTGTGAAGTAGAAGTCGAAGTCGCCACCCTTGTTGAAGCGTTGTGCATAGAGTTGTTTGATCGTCTCGTAGTTGGCTTGTTTCAAATCAGCAAGTGTGAGTTGTGCCTTGCGAGGATTGTTGCCATAGAGCGTTGTGCGGACAGAGTCGCCAAACGCCTTTTGAGGATTCTTATCTGCATTTTCCAAACCAGTGCGGATAGCATTGATCACCGTGCGATAAGCGTCTGCATCATTCATCGGACGTTGGAAACGGAGATAAATCAATTCGAAGAGCGTGCGCAAGTCTTTGGGAGTTGAACTACCAGAGAGAGATTCGCTATAGTAGCTCAAACCGCTAGACAAAGCGACTTGTTTGCCAGTGAGTTTCTTCTCGAGTTCGGTAGAAGTAAATCCGCCCCAACCCACGCTTTCCATCACGGGTTCAATCAAGCGCGCATTAGCGAGATCTTTTTCCGCAAATTTGCTCGTACCACCAAAACTGCTAGCTTGGAAGAGTACTTGTGCATCGTTGAAATCGGTCTTTTTGAAGAACACGCGAGCACCGTTGCTGAGGGTCCATTGCGTATAGCCAAAGTCAGTAGCAGAAGTTTTTACAATCTTACCTTTCTTGGGAAGTTTTGCAATGAGTGGACCTGCTTTCACGTTGTCCACATAAGCCTCTACCTTAGCGTTGACACCAGCTGCCACAGCCGCCTTCATTTCGTCCACGGTAGCCACTTTCACGTTCTCATTGTCGGGATACATACCCAAGAACACGAAATTCTTTTCGTTGTCGGCAGTCAATTCCTTGATCATACCGTTCACCGCTTCAGCATCAATCATAGAAGAAAGCATCTTGTAGACGTTATATTCGTCTTCAACGCTGGGGATAGCCTTTTTCTCCAAGAAGTTGCGCACATATTGCGTGGTATAGAAGTTGTGCTTTTGCTTCGTGCGGTTGTTGTAAATCGCTTCGATGTTACTGAGTACATTTTCAGAAGCACGTTTCACCTCAGATTTGCTCAAACCAAATTTAGCTGCGCGTTGGATTTCCGCCATCACAGCAGTTACAGCAGCTGCGTCTTTTCCGGGTTTAGGAGTGATGTTTACAGAGAAGCAGTCAGCCGTTTTAGAGAGCAGATAGTTCTCATAGCTCACAGCAGCATTGAGGAAAGGACAGTCTTCCTTTTGTGCCATTTCGCTCAGTCGAGCGTTGATGCCTTGCGTAGCGAGCGACAAAAGGTAGTTTTGCATGATTTCAGCAATGGTGCCGCGCATCTGTTCGGGCATAGGCTCAGTTTTGTACATGAACGACAAAGCCGTCATGGTCAATTCCTTGTCCTTGTCGATGACATAAATCGCTTTGTCATTTTCAGGCACAGGATAAGTTTCATATTTCGCAGCGTTTTCGGGCATCACCACGGCACCGAGAATGCTCTTCACCTTGGCTTCTACCTCGTCCACATTGATGTCGCCCACAATCACTACGCCTTGCAGATCGGGACGATACCACTTTTTGTAGTAAGCGCGGAGGAAATCAGGTTCAAAGTTGTCGATGATTTCCATCAAACCAATGGGCATGCGATAGCCATATTTGCTGCCGGGATAGAGTTCTGGCAAACGGCGTTCGAGAATGCGCATCACAGCACTAGAGCGCATGCGCCATTCTTCGTGAATCACGCCACGTTCCTTTTGAATTTCTTCCTTTTCGAGCAACAAACCGCCCGACCAGTCTGCGAGGATGAGGAGACAAGAATCAACGTTGCTTCCCTTCACAGGAACATTGTCGATGTTATAGACTGTTTCGTCAGTAGAGGTGTAAGCATTGAGGTTTTCTCCAAACTTCACACCAATACTTTCGCAGTATTTGATGAGCTGTCCGTCTTTGGCAAAGTGCTTCGAACCATTGAAAGCCATGTGTTCGAGGAAGTGTGCCAAACCGCGTTGGTTGTCGTCTTCTTGCACCGAACCCACCTTTTGGGCAATGTAGAAGTTTACTTGTCCTTTGGGCTCTTCATTGTGACGAATGTAGTAGGTCAATCCGTTGGGGAGTTTGCCGATGCGCACCTCTTTGTCCACGGGGAGAGGAGGATAAGCATCCTGCGCCACTACGGGAGTGACCACTAGAGCCACAAGACTCAGGAGGAATAGCTTGATTTTTTTCATATATACATCAGATTATAGAATGAATGCATTTGAATGAGATTGAGAGAACTAGAAGCAAAGGTAAGCATTTATCGCTAGCTTACAAAGGTTTCTTGTTGACAAATGTAAGATTTTCTAGAAGAAGTTTGTGAAAATGATTGTCTGCTAAATGGCAGAGAAGCCTTCCCAAGAAAAGGGAAGGCTTCTTGACCTTTCAATTAGTTGAATCATCGAGAAGATGCCCCTTACTCCACATACATGCTCTCGATTTGTACGGCATAGCGGTCGTAGACCACGCGGCGCTTAATCTTCAGCGTGTTGGTGATTTCGCCTTTCTCCATGGAAAGTGGCTCGGGCAGGAGTACAAAGCGCTTGATTTTTTCGTAAGCCGCCAAATCTTGTTGCAGTGTTTCGATGTGTTGCGCCAAATACTTCTTCACGCGCTCATCGTTGCAGAGTTCTGCACGGGATTCGAAAGTGATGCCTTGCGTTGCTGCCCAGTCTTCCAACACTTTATAGTTGGGAACAATGAGGGCAGAGACGAATTTGCGCTGGTCGGCAATCGCTACGACTTGATCAAAATGACGGTCGATGGTGAGCTTGCCTTCGATTACCTGAGGAGCGATGTATTTGCCGTTACTCGTTTTGAAGAGGTCCTTGATTCGCTCGGTGATATAGAGTTCGCCATCTTTGATGTAACCTGCATCGCCTGTGCGGAACCAGCCGTCTTCTGTGAAAGCCTTGCGCGTTTCTTCTTCCTTTTTGTAATAGCCTGGAGTCACCGTAGCACCGCGCACCAAAATCTCATTGTCTTCTCCAGCAATCTTCACTTCCACTCCAGGGAGAGGTCGTCCGATGCTGCCCAGCGATACGGGTTTGTCGGGATGATCAAACGACACTGAAGCGCATGTTTCGGTCAGTCCATAGCCTGCCACCATTGGGAAACCTGCAGCGTGTACAAAACGTTCCACTTCGGACGAAATCGTAGCCCCTGCCACAGGAAAGATGTTAGGACGAGTGAGTCCAAGCGTCTTGCGCAACACGCGGAGCAGTGTTTTGTCGTAGGCTGCATACTTCAATCGCAAACCGAGCGGAGGTTGTTTCCTTTTCGAGGTATATTTTTCCCACACTTCTGCCCCCACTTTCAGGGCATCTTTGATGAGGTTGCGCTGGATGGCGTTGCCCGATTCCATTTTTTCGAGCACCCCTTGATACACCTTTTCCCAAAAACGTGGAACGGCACTCATGCAAGTGGGTTGCACCTCGCGCATGCTGCGCTGGATGTCGAGTGGACGGAGGTTGATGGCAAGTTGAGCACCGCAGCTCAAGCACAATTTAGCCCAGGCTCCTTCAAATACGTGACTGAAGGGGAGGAAATTGATGACCACATCATCGGGAGTAATCTTGAGTATTTTGGTGTGTGCTTCCAGTGCGTGGTTATATTGTGAGTGCAGCAAAATCACACCTTTAGATTGTCCCGTGGTTCCGCTGGTGTAGAGGATGTTGGCGATGTCTGTGCCTTGTGCATCGTTCACGCGGCGTTGCACTTCGGCTTGGTAGCGAGGTTCGGTGATGCCCAAACGGAGAAACTCATCGAAACTCATGGATATGTTGTCGCTGGGATGACGCTTCACCTTAGGGTCAAAAATGACGATGTGTTCGAGTGAGTGGCAAAGGCTCATCACGCTCCAAGTGGTGTCGTACTGCTGTTGTTCACCCACAAAAATCACGCGGATATTGGCATCGTTCACCATATATTGAACTTGGGCTCCAGCCGTGGTGGCATAGAATGGAACGATTACAGCGCGATTGCGGAAACTACCGAATTCTACAAATAGACTTTCGGGTTTGTTTTGTGAGAATACAGCTACATTGTCTTGCACACCAATGCCTAAAGCCACGAGAGATCGTGCGGATTGGTCAACGCGGCGAGCAAAAAGGTTCCAAGAAATACCCATCCACTGTTCGCGGTCGTAGTCGCGATAACTGAGAGCTATCTTTTCGCCGTAGACTTCGGCTGATTTCTCAATGAGTTGGGAAAGATGACAAAGGATTTGCATAATGTAGTATGGTGCGATAGGAAGGAGTGGGTAACTTGGAGGGCGAGAATACTAGTGGGTGGAGAGAGGATAGCATTGTATTTTCCATCACACTTGACAAGCATTTTCACGAATTACAAGAAGTTTCCCATGATAGATGGGGCAAAGTTAGTGTTTTATTTCGTATTATATGTTGAATCTCTGCACAAATGTTGCTAATTTGCGCAGGAATTTTCTCCTCTTTTTCGGTTTATATCATGCAAATCACCGAAAAGGAAGGCGAATTTTAAGGCTTTTAGTCTTAAGATATGCCGAACTTATTGTGTTCTTCTGTGCTTCAGGAGTAAGGAGGGGTAGACAGCGGGAAATTAGTGGTTAGGGTTGGGCATCCGTTTCGAGATGACGATGCTGGGGAGGAGTGAGTAGAAAGGAGCTTTCGTTGTAATGTTTTCCAAAGCTCAGATGAAACCCTGCCTTGAGCAACTGTTGAGCTAGGGCAGGTTTGCCACGAAATCCATGAATCGTCCATACTTGTTGCGGACGCAAAGTTTTGCGAGCTTGGAGGATGAGGTCGAAAGCACGAACGATGTGTAGCGTCATGGGGAGCTCACGCCGCTCAGACTCTGCCACTTGTGCACTAAACACAGCCCATTGCACCTCGAGACTCGCACCGCGTAAACGGTCAAAACCACATTCTCCTATTTGCACTACTTGTGGCAAATCCCACAGTTGTGACAGACCTGCTTTGTATTCTTCAAGATCGAAGTCTTCGTCGAGCGTCCACCATGGGTGGATGCCAGCAGCGTAAAGTCCTTGAGGATGGAACTGCTGAGCGCTTGGATAAGTAGTCCAGACTTTCGGATTGCGCACGATGTCTTGCGGCAAACTCACAATGCCAGTGCCAGGAGGAGTGTCAAGACGATGGGTGTGAAAATCGAAATCCATGGGTTAGAAAATGAGATGTGCAGAAACTCCTATATAAAAGCGCAGTGCGACGTTGGGAAGAGAGCGGTTTTACCTTGTTGTTAGAACTGTTATTTTACTGCACGAGGGGATTCTGCAAAACTTATTTGTTGCATTTGCAAGACTTATTTATTGCGTTTGCAAGAGTTTTTTATTGCATTTGCAAAAATCTATAGTGTGCGCTATTTGTTTAATCTGCGAGCAGTGCTTAAGGCACAGGATCGTAGCCGTGTCCTCCCCATGGATGGCAACGGAGGAGGCGATGCACAGCGAGATACATCCCTTTGATAGGACCGTGCTTGCGGAGTGCCTCGACTGCATATTGTGAGCAAGTTGGTGTGTACCGGCACGAAGGTGGAGTGAGGGGGGAGATGAATTTCTGATAGAAGCGGATGGGAAGAATGAGCAGTCTTGCCATCGTGCGGGAAATGTTTTGCAATATCATAGTATGACAAGGAATTATGTGGCTGCATTTGAAAGTTTAACGTCGGCTGTGTCATCCGTTGTTGAGCGGCTTGAGGTCTCCTGAGTAGTCGCATTGATTTTCTCTGAAACGCGGTGAAGGAGGTTGACCAGACGTTTGTGCACCAGTGCGCTGTCTTGAGGTTGATCTGCCACCCACACAAAACCTAGATGAATAGCGGTGTTTTCTGGTAGATTTTCCCAAAGAATCTCTTTATTAAGGCGGTAGGCTTCACGAATCTGACGTTTGGCGCGGTTGCGATCCACGGCATGTCTTAGTCTTCGCTTAGCTACAGAGATAAGCACCTGCACTTGTGGTCCTTTTCCCTCGTAGGGATGTGTGCGCACGATGGCGCGGAGTGGAAAGCACACGACCGATCGAGCTCCTGCGGTGAAGAGTTGGTCGATGTCGCGTTGAAGACAGAGATGTTCGGCTTTGGGAAACTTATGGCGCATAAGGAGTGTGAGATGGCACCCATGGACTAGGGTGGTGAGAACTGTCGACGAGCTAAGACAGTATGCAATGATTCCTAAGAATGGATACAATGCTTTCTAAATAGAATACAGACTTCCTAAATAGAATACAGACTTCTAAGATAGGATGCAGTGGTCTCTACTCAAAAAACAAGAGCTTGTGTGTCACCCTCAGGGCAGTAAAAACAAAAGGTGGTCACTAACCCACGATTGTGGGGCAGCGGACCACCGATATGTCAGGAAGCAAAAACTTATTTGCTATTTTCTTCGCGGATGAAGTTGCCAAGGCTTTCGGCAATAGAACCGCTGACTTTCAAGTCGACTCTCAGACCAGCCTCTTCGATGGCCTTAGCAGTGGCATCACCAAAGCAGCCTAAGCGGATGTCGCCTTGATTAAAGTTGGGGAAGTTACTGAGCAAACTCTGCACTCCAACGGGAGTGAAGATGAGAATCATGTCGTAATTCTTGAATGTGTCCTCATCGAGTTTAGCTTGCACGGTGCGGAACATCGTGCACTCTGTATGCTTGATTTTCTTCTGGTCGAGTTGCCCTGCGATTTCAAGAGAAGTGCCTTCGGAAAGAGGGAAGAGATACTTCTCCGTCTTGTGTTTTGCCATCACGGTGAGCAGTTCGGGCCAGTGACCACTTGTGCCAAAGAACACCTTGCGCTTGCGATATTGCACGAATTTCTGAATATAGAGAATCACTTTTTCAGAAATGCCGAAATATTTCATGTCTTCGGGCAGAGTGACACGGAGCTCTTTGCAAAGGTGAAAGAAGTGCTCAATCGCATTGCGTGAGTTGAACACAATGGCAGTGTGATCGAGGATGTTCACCTTTTGGCTACGAAACTCACGAGCTTCCAAGCCTTCGACCTTCACGAAGGGTTGGAATGTGAACTCTACGCCAAAGTTCTGAGCTATGTCGTGATAGGGCGATTTATCAGTGGTAGGTGCGGGTTGCGAAACAAGAATTTTCTTGATCATCGTGAAAGGTTAGAGTGATGTTTAGCGGAGAGGCTGTAGGCTTTGTCTATCATCGCTTACAAAAGTGTGGCGTTTTGATAAGCCACGCTGACCAGAGTTCCTCCGAGAAGTATGTAAGGTACAATTTCTAAGGCGCAAAAATACAAAATAATGTGCAGATAGCCTATCGCATCATTGAAAAATGTGCGGTAACACTTGTATAATAGTAGCATTTTGACAATCACCATAAGCAAAATGTAAGCGATTATGGCTTCTTGATAAGCTAAGTCAAAGAAAATCACCAAGAGGGTGAGGGGCAACAACAAGGCACCTGTGGTGAGAATCGAAATGAGGTAGTAGTTGTCCCAAGCACTGTTGCTTTCGCGGTCAAAAAATACATGATTGACGCACCGATAGAGCAGCACTTTTGCTCCATAATATCCCAAGATGATGAGCGTGGAGAGCGTAAGCAGCCAATAAGGAGATACGCCTTCAAAGACTTCTGGGAGCATGGCTTGTACAAACCCAAAAAACAAGAGACCTTGTAGAAAACTCGTTTGCAAGACCAGAAAGAAGCGTCCTCGCAAGACGGTGTCTGCACGGTCTATGAAAAGATTGGCGCGTGTGCGATGGTAGAAAAAGTCTTTGATGGAAGTGCGGAGAAATCGCCATGATGCAGCAATCACCCAAGCCATGATGACAAAGCTCAGGAGCAGCACCGAAGTGACAACATCGTCATTGCGAAGTTCGTAGTCGATGGGCATTCCCGACACTCCTTGATGCGCTTGAGTGGTGTGATAGTGAACTGCCACCAATTTCCGCATTTCGGGCGTGAAAAGTTGCCAATATTTTGCTTCGTATGCACTATCGGCAGGCATCGGAAACTGCTTCTCAATTTGTTTCTTCGGCTGTGGTGGCGGAGGGAGCAGAGAAAATCGCCCATGAAACTGAGCTTTCAGCGTAGAGTCTGCTGGCTCCATCGTCAAACTAGGGGTATCATCGAGGTTGCGCACTCTTGCGGAGGGAGGCGCACTGGGAGAAATCGTAGAAAGACTGTCGATGGGCATGATGAAAACAATCAATGTTTGACGAAGGAGAAAAGAAGACTCTCGCAGAACTGCCTAGACTCTGTGCAGAGATTTGTGTCTAAGCTGAAAGTCTTCACGTTGTTGGTGTAGATAATCCTTTACAAAGCGGCAAATCTTCGGATAGAAGCATCCCACAGTGGCGTTTCTTCACAGAGTTTCACCGCTTCTTCGGGAGTGGCAGCCACTTTCCAGATGTCGCTATGCACACGGCGCATAAATTGCTGATCAATGCAACGTTCGAGTTGTGAGAGCAACGGGTCAAAATAGCCTTCCGTGTTGAGCACCACGATAGGTTTAAGGAAGAGACCTAGCTGTTTCCAAGTTATCACCTCCAAGAGTTCTTCGAGAGTGCCCACACCACCAGGGCAAGCGATGCAAGCATCGGCACGATCTGCCATCATCGTTTTGCGCTCGTGCATGTTGGGAGTCACCACAAGTTCTGTCATTCCTTTGTGTTGCCACGATTCGTCAATCATGAATTGAGGAATGATGCCAATCGCCTTTCCTCCCTTTTCTATGCAAGCGTCGATGGTTGCGCCCATGAGTCCAGTGCGCCCTGCACCATTGATGAGAATATGGCTACGCTCGGCTAGGATTTCCCCCAGCCGAGCGGCAGCTTGTGTGTAAACTTCAGGCACTTGTCCCGAAGAGGCTGCATATACAGTGATATTCACGTTAGTATGTCGGTTTTAGCGGGTTATACACCCATGTTAATCGTCAGCGAGTTGTTGTGAAACAACATTCTGCGACTTAGGCAAGTCCGAATTCCTGCTTAATATCTGCTACGCGATCTAGCTTTTCCCAAGTGAAGAGTTCCACCTCGAGTGTACGAGCTTCCTCGCCCTTGGGTTGGAAAGTCTTTGTAATCACGCGGTTGCTGCGTCCCATGTGCCCATAGCGCGCAGTTTCCTCATAGATAGGTTGGCGGAGCTTGAGGTTCTTCTCGATATCGTGAGGACGGAGTGCGAAGAGTTTCTTCACGCGCTCTGCTATTTCTCCATCGCTGAGGTTCACATGGCTCTTGCCATAGGTGTCCACAAACACACTCACGGGTTCTGCCACACCGATAGCATACGCCAGTTGTACGAGCATTTCGTCGGCTACTCCAGCTGCCACCATGTTCTTGGCGATGTGGCGAGCAGCATAAGCCGCAGAGCGGTCTACCTTCGAGGGGTCTTTTCCAGAGAAAGCACCACCACCATGAGCACCTTTACCGCCATAAGTGTCAACGATAATCTTACGTCCCGTAAGACCTGTATCGCCATGAGGACCACCAATCACGAACTTACCTGTAGGATTCACGTGATAAATAATTTCGCTTTGTTCAAAGAGTGCCTTCACTTCGGGAGTCGTCACTCGCTGTTCGAGCACACGGGGAATAAGAATCTCAATCACATCCTTGCGGATTTTCGCCAACATTTGTTCGTCAGCAGCAGCTTGACTACCAGCTTCTTCGGCAGAGATGAAATCATCGTGCTGCGTGCTCACCACAATAGTATCGATGCGCACTGCACGGTCGTTATCATCATATTCCACCGTCACTTGACTCTTAGAGTCGGGACGGAGATAGGTCATCACCTTGCCTTCGCGACGGATGTCAGCCAGCACAATGAGAATGTCGTGTGCCAACGATAGAGGGAGCGGCATGTAGCGATCTGTTTCGTTGTTGGCATACCCAAACATCATGCCTTGGTCACCTGCACCTTGCTGTTCAGGAGCTTCGCGCTCTACACCACGGTTGATGTCGTCACTCTGGTCGTGGATGGCAGAAAAAATGCCACAGCTGTTGGCATCAAACATATATTCCGCCTTGGTGTAACCAATGCGTTGGATGGTGCGGCGAATGGTGTCTTGCAAATCTACATAAGCCTCCGACTTCACCTCACCAGCCACCACCACTTGTCCGGTTGTAACGAGTGTTTCGCAAGCCACCTTAGAGGTTGCATCGAAGGCAAGAAATTGGTCAAGAAGCGCGTCTGAGATTTGGTCAGCCACTTTGTCGGGGTGTCCTTCCGACACCGATTCAGAAGTAAAGAGATATGACATGATAAATGTTTAGTAGTGAGGGGAGTTGAAATAAAAAGGACTGATTTGCGGTGGGTACAAACAAAAAACGTCTGCCCATCGCGATAGCGAAAGCAGAACGAAACAAATCAGTGTGTGCGAGAGAGCAAGAATAAAATGTAAAGTGTGTCCCGAAGCGTAGGATTCTATGTGGGGAGTGACTTGTCGTTTTAGCATTTTTTCTTGAGGTTGCAAGCAGTCAAATCTGTCCTCGTTCGTGTTTCGACCGCAAAGTTACAACTTTCTTCGCATACGACCAAAGTGAATGGTCTGTTTTCTTGTTCAATAGAATAGATTTACTTTCTTTATACTGTGTAGATTAGCTCTTGTCCTAGGTGGATACACCCTCTAACTTTCCTTCTGTTGGGAGTCTTCGCAGAGGGACGAGCTGTAAAATCGCATTTTGTGCTGAAGAAATCCTCATTTTCTTTTGAATTGTCGAAAGACTGTCGTATATTTGCCTAAAATATACCCAACAACATCAACGTAAAAGAACGAAAACGATATGTTAGACGTAAAGCAACTACTTGCTGAATGCGAGGAACGCATGGAAATGAGCGTGATGCACCTCGATGAAACTCTTTCGCACATCCGTGCGGGCAAAGCCAATGTTCACATCCTCGACCAAGTGATGGTTAACTCCTATGGTTCTATGGTGCCTGTGAACAATGTAGCTGCAATCACTACGCCCGACTCTCGCACCATCGCCATCAAGCCTTGGGACAAGAGCATGTTTGCTCCCATCGAAAAGGCCATCATTGATTCTAATGTAGGCATCATGCCTGAAAACAATGGTGAAATCATTCGCCTTGGCATCCCCCCTCTCACCGAAGAGCGTCGTCGCGACCTCACCAAGCAATGCAACCAAGAAGGTGAGGATTCTAAAATCGCTATCCGCAACGTGCGTCGCGATGGTATCGACAAACTCAAGAAGAGCACCAAAGATGGTGTGCCCGAGGATGTGGCTAAAGATGCTGAAAACGATCTCCAGAAGCTCCACGACAAGATGATCAAGCGCATCGAAGAATTGCTTGCCAATAAGGCTAAGGAAATCATGACGGTGTAAGTCTTTCTGGCTCGATCGCTTTATTTCTATGGTAATCTATCAGACCCTTCGAGCCTAGTGCGTCGGAGGGTCTGTTTTTAATTTTGCACAATTTGGCTCAAACATCTAAGTCCGCTTCCAAAAAGGCTAAGTCCGCTTTGAAGAAATCACAAGCGAATGCTCATTCATCCATGTCTGTCTCTTCGTCATCAAGCACTGCCGACAACCTCTCCACTCAGCCGCTACACGGCATTGTAGTGCGCAACACTGGGAGCAGCTACATGGTTCGCACCGAGGAAGGCAATGTTGTGGAATGTCGCGTGAAAGGTAACTTCCGTCTCAAAGGCATCCGCACCACCAATCCTGTGGCAGTAGGAGATGGGGTGACCATTCGACCTGCTGCCGAGGGAGAACTCGCTTTCATTGTCGCCATTGACGACCGCCGCAACTACATCATCCGCAAGGCCTCCAATCTCTCGAAACAGAGCCACATCTTGGCGGCGAATATCGATCGTGTGTTGCTGCTTATCACTGTGGCACGTCCCGAAACCACTACCACTTTCATCGACCGCTTCTTGGCTTCTGCCGAGGCTTATCGCGTGCCGGTGACGTTGGTGTTCAACAAGGTGGACGACCTCAATGAAGAAGAGCGCGCCACCTTAGACTATCTCACGTGGATCTATCGCGACATTGGATACGAAGTGTTGCAGCTCTCTGCGCTTCACGGACAAGGTGTGGAACAACTTGCGCCTTTGCTCACCGAGAAAATTACCCTTTTGGCAGGGCACTCTGGGGTCGGCAAAAGCACCCTCATCAATCGTTTGATTCCTCATGCTGGCGCGCGCACAGCAGAGGTGAGCGAAGCCCACGGCACGGGGATGCACACCACTACGTTCAGCGAACTCTTTGATTTGCCTTCCGGCGGTGGACTCATCGACATCCCTGGCATCAAAGGATTTGGTACGTTTGACATGGAGCCGGAAGAAATCGCTCACTATTTTCGAGAAATCTTCCGCATCGGCAGTGGTTGTAAATTCAATAACTGTACGCACACGCACGAACCTGGTTGTGCGGTGCTCGAAGCCATCGAGACTCACCAACTTGCCCCCTCTCGCTACACCTCCTATCTCTCCATGCTCGAAGATAAGGAAGAAGGTAAGTATAGGGATTAGACGTTAGAGATTAGACGTTAGAATTTAGACGTTAGAGTCTAGATGTCAGCACTTCAATATTCGACGTAAGACTTTAGACGCTAGACGCCTGAATCACGCGCTAACCCATAGCGTGGTTTCGTCTAGCGTCTAATTGTGTCTGAAGGTCTATTCCCTAAGCCGCTAACGTCTACCTGCTACCATTCCTATAATCAATAAGACCCGAGCCACGCTTGTCGTGGCGAGCAAAACGGGTCCGCGACCCTCTAACGTCTAACTCGTATGCTCGACAAACAACTCCTCAATCAACTATATCTCAAAGATACCTCGTTTGTCAATCTCATGACGCGGCGTATCTTCAATGTGCTCCTCATCGCCAATCCCTACGATGCCTTCATGCTCGAAGACGATGGGCGCATCGATGAGAAGCTCTTCAACGAATATGCCGCACTCTCCTTGCGCTATCCTCCGCGCTTCACGCAAGTAAGCACAGAAACCGAAGCCTGGGGAGAACTCCACCGCAACTCCTTCGATCTCATCATTGTGATGCCCGGCACGGATAATAGTGATACCTTCGACATCGCTCGCGGCATCAAACATCGCTTCCAGCACATCCCCCTTGTTGTACTCACCCCCTTCAGCCACGGCATCACAGCGCGCATCGAGCACGAAGACCTCTCCGACTTTGAATACGTCTTCTGCTGGTTGGGAAACACCGATTTGTTGCTCTCCATCATCAAATTGATTGAAGACAAAATGAATCTCGACCACGACATCGAAGAAGGCGGTGTGCAACAAATCATCCTCGTAGAAGACAACATCCGCTTCTATTCCTCCGTCCTGCCCGAGTTGTACAAATTCGTGTTGCAGCAAAGCATGGAGTTCGCCACCGAAGCCCTCAACGAACACCAACGCACCCTCCGCATGCGCGGACGTCCCAAAATCGTGTTGGCGCGCACCTACGAAGAAGCCACATCGCTCTACGACCGCCACCCCAACAACGTATTAGGAGTCATCACCGATGCGCGCTATCCCCGTGGAGGAGTGGTAGATCCACAAGCCGGTGTGCAACTCTTAGCCGAATTGCGCAAGCGCGATCCCTTCTTGCCCCTCATCCTCGAGTCGGCAGAGTCTGAAAACGCCCTTCAAGCCAAAGCCTACAATGCCGACTTTATCGACAAGAATTCCAAGAAAATGGCTGTCGACCTCCGCGAAGTGGTGAAACAACGATTCGGGTTTGGTGATTTCATCTTCCGCGATCCGCAAACTCACCAAGAGGTGATGCGCGCTCACAATTTGAAAGAGATGCAATCCGCCATTCTCAGCGTACCAGCCGAGTCCTTACTCTATCACATCACCCGCAACCACGTGTCGCGCTGGTTGCGCAGTCGCGCCATGTTTCCTGCTGCTGAGTTTGTCAAACAACTCTCGTGGCAAGAACTCCAAGACATCGATGCCCACCGTCGCGCCATCTTTGAAGCCATTGTGGACTACCGCCGCATGAAAAACCAAGGAGTCGTTGCCGTGTTCCGTCGCGATCGTTTCGACCGTTATTCCAATTTTGCGCGCATTGGAGAAGGTTCGTTGGGAGGCAAAGGTCGTGGGCTTGCCTTCATCGACAATATCGTGAAGCATCATCCCGAACTCAATCAGTTTGACAATGCCACGGTCATGATTCCCAAGACCGTAGTGCTCTGCACCGACCTCTTCGAGGAATTCATGGACCACAACAACCTCTATCAGCTCGCGCTCTCCGATGCCGACGATGCTGTCATCCTCGATGCCTTCCGCCGCGCCACACTCCCTGCAAGTTTAGAGGGCGATATCCTCACCTTCATTGAAGCCACCAGCAGCCCCATCGCGGTGCGCTCGAGCTCGTTGCTCGAAGACAGCCACTATCAACCCTTTGCTGGCATCTACAATACCTACATGGTGCCCCTGTTGGAGAATCGTCACCGCATGCTCTCCATGCTCTGTGATGCCATCAAGGGAGTGTATGCCTCTGTCTTTTTCAAAGACTCCAAAGCCTACATGCAAGCCACGCGCAACGTCATCGACCAAGAGAAGATGGCAGTGATTTTGCAAGAAGTTGTGGGACGACAATATGGCGACCGCTACTATCCCAGTATGTCGGGGGTGGGTCGTTCGTTGAACTACTATCCCATCGGGGACGAGCGAGCCGAAGAGGGCATCGTGAATCTAGCCCTCGGATTGGGAAAATATATTGTAGATGGTGGACAGACATTGCGCATCTGCCCCCATCATCCGGGAAAAGTGTTGCAGATGTCGGACACAGAAATGGCATTGCGCGAAACGCAAACGCGATTCTACGCCCTCGATCTGAAAAATATGGGTGAGAATTTCTCTGTAGATGATGCTTTCAATCTCTTGAAACTCTCTGTGCGAGAAGCTGACAAAGACGGTGCGTTGCAATACCTCGCTTCGACCTACAATCCCACCGATCAAGTCATCTATCCAGGTGTGTATCCCGAGGGACGAAAAATTATCAGTTTTGTGGGAGTGTTGGAGCACGATGTTGTGCCTCTTCCACATCTCTTGCGCGAAGTCTTACGCCTTGGACAAGAGGCGATGCGTCGCCCTGTAGAAATTGAATTTGCTGTGGAAATCGATGCAACCACACGCAGTTGTGTGTTCTATCT
>JABZGM010000140.1 GCA_015259235.1 Alloprevotella sp.
TACAACCGTCTGGCGCAAATCGTGCGCAGCGGAGTCAACACGGACTGGTTGTCAAAGCCCTTGCGAAACGGATTTTCTCAAAACCACAGCTTAAGCATTGACGGCGGTGACGACTATGCACGCTACAACCTAGGCTTACGCTACTCCACCGACGACGGTGTGATGATTGGCTCTAAGCGCGATCGTCTGTCCCTCTTCTTCAAGTTCTCCTACAACAAACCTGGTGCATTCTCTGTCAACAACTCCACCACTTTGATGTCGGTTGATTCGGAAGAATCGCCCTATGGGTCTTTCTCCGACTACGTGAGGCAAAATCCCTACGAACAGCCTTACGCTGCCGATGGTTCGCTTCATAGAAAATTGTCGAATCTCGAAGAAAACCCCTTGTATGAGGCACAAGCAGGCAATTTCAATAAGTCTGAAAACCTCAATATCCTCAATACCACCACCCTGCAAGTGTGGTTCTCCGACGCCTTCCGTCTCAATGGTGATTTCTCTTTCACTAAAGACATGTCCACGAGCAACAACTTCAAGTCTCCGCTTGCTCTCAGCGAGTTGAATAAAACAGACGTCTCTCAGCGTGGGCAATTAACCGAAAGCCACACAAGTCTAGTGCGCTATGCTGGTAAGTTGATGTTGTCTTATAATAAGAACTTGTTTGGCAAACTCTTCACAAGTGCTACGGCAGGTTCAACCATCGAAGCCAACAATGGCGACAACACCTCCTATTCTTCTGTGGGCTACTATTCAGCCAATCTCTCACACCCTGCTTTTGCAGCAGGCTATGTTAATGGTAAGCCAGGCGGTTCCGACAACATCTACCGCACAGTGGGCTTCTTTGCCAACCTCAACTCCATCTGGGACAACAAGTACTTCCTCGATTTCATTTATCGCTACGAAGGATCTTCAAAGTTTGGTAAGAACACCCGCTTCGCACCATTCTGGAGTGTGGGTTCGGGTTGGAACATTCACAACGAATCTTTCCTCAAAGGCAAAGGCATAGAGTTGCTCAAGTTGCGTGCCAGTGTAGGTTATTTGGGTAACATCTCTTTTGAACCCTATCAAGCCATCACTTCCTACAACTATGCAGCAGGCAACAACTATGTGAAAGGCATTGGCGCAATTCCTAAGACCATCGGTAATCCCGACTTGCGTTGGGAACGTACGCTCACTTCCAACGTTGGTATTGACCTCACGATGTTCAAGGGCCGTTGGGACTTGACCTTCGATGCTTATATCAAGAACACCGACGATTTGCTCGTCAATGTGACAAAAGCTCCTTCTGTGGGTGTGGCTTCAGCGCGTGAAAACTTAGGTGCTATCGAAAACCGCGGTGTGGAACTCCGCACGCGTGTTGTGCCCATCAGCACCAAGCAATTACAATGGTCTATCTCGGCTACTTATGCCTACAACAAGAGTAAGATTAAGCAAATCAGTAATGCACTGATGAGCAAGAATGAGGAAAACCGCAACGCAACGGGTAAGGCTCCCCTTCCCATCTATGAGGAAGGCGGTTCACTCACAGCCGTTAAGGTGGTGCCTTCTGCAGGTATCGACCCAGCAACAGGACGCGAAGTCTACATCAAGCGCGATGGTTCTTACACTTTCGACTATGATGCTCGCGACAAAGTGACCTTCGGCGACGAATCACCTCTCGGACAAGGTAGTTTGAGTTCTTATCTCACCTACAAACAGTGGTCGGCTTCAGCCTCCTTTGGTTATTCCTTTGGTGGTGTGGTCTACAACCAAACCCTTGTGACTCGTGTGGAAGGTGCCAATCCAAAGCAGAATGCCGATGAACGAGTGTTCAACGACCGTTGGAAAAAGCCTGGCGACTATGCTAGATATCGCAACATCGCCGACTATTCAACGCCCCAACAAACCAGTCGTTTCGTTCAAGTGAACAATTATCTCACGCTCCAATCTCTGTCAGTGGCTTATGAATTTACCCCTTGGCAGATTCGCAAACTCGGTTTGTCGCGTATGCGTTTAGAATTGCTCACCAACGATCTCTTCTATCTCTCTTCTATCAAGCGTGAACGCGGACTTGACTATCCCTATGCACGCAGCGTAGAAATGTCAGTGAGATTCTCGTTCTAACCCTTTGCCCCATTACTGCAATGAAGAAATCAATCCTCAACTCAATATGTGTGGCAGCCTTTGCGCTGTCGGCTGCCTCTTGCAACGACTTCTTGGATGTGCAGCCCAAAGGCACACTCACTGAAGATGTTCAGTTCAAGCCCACTCAAGGCTATTACGATGCGATGTATGGTGTGTATAGCAAAATGGCTAGCACCGACCTCTATGGTGGAAATCTGTCTTATGGCTTTGTCGACAAGATTGGACAACTTTTTGGAAAACTGAATACGAATGAAACAGACACCGAAATTCTGAAATACGATTATCAGAATAGCAAGGTGCGCGCCATCATCGACAACATTTGGAAATCGCAATATGAAGGCATCTCTTATGTCAACAACGTCATCAAGAACGTAGAGTCTACATCTTTGCACGATAAGAACCTACAATTGGTGCGTGGTGAAGCCTATGGTCTTCGTGCTTTCCTCCATTTCGACCTCGTGCGTTTGTTCTGCCCTGACTATCGCACCAATCCTAATGCCGAATATGGTGTGCCTTATGCCGAAGATTTCAATTTGGCAAACAAGAATGTGTACACCCTCAAAGGCACTTACGAACACATTCTTCAAGACCTCAACACCGCTGAAAGCCTTTTGGCGAATGACACAGTGGTCACCCCCATCGTGGAAGTGGGCAGCGACTACGATAATGGGCGTGCTCGCCAATTCAATCTCTATGCCGTCTATGCCACCAAGGCACGCGTGTATTACACCATGGGCGACAATGAGAAGGCTGCAGAGTATGCTAAGAAGGTGATTGATGCCAAACAGAATTTCTCGCTCACGGAGTCGCGCGACTTTGAAAAAGTGCGCAGATTCCCTGCCGATAGAGAAATGATCTTTGGACTCAACAATCGCACACTGTCGCAAAGCGTCTACAACATCTTCGTAGGACTCACCCAAAGAAGTGGTAACTTCACCGAAGGCCGTAGAGATATTGAGAAGCTCTATGAAACAAAGACCTTCACTTCGAGCAATGTCGATGTGCGCTATTCCGCATTCTATCGTATAGAAGTAGGTTCTTCCATCTTCTTGCGATTTGTGGCGAGCGAAAGCGAATCGCGCAGCACTGCTTTTCAGGGTTTGACTTTGGTGCGTTTACCTGAGATGTACTACATCCTTGCAGAGTCATTGTATGAGACCGACCCCAAGGCTGCCAAGGCTGCGCTCGATGAAGTGAGAAAGAGTCGTGGACTCCAACCGAGCGACGATGCTAAGTTCCTCACCAAAGATGCTTTCTTGCAAGAAATGCTCAACGAACGCATGCGTGAGATGCCCGGAGAAGGTCAAGTGTTCTATGCGATCAAGCACTACAACAAACCCTTCAAAGCACTCGACGGAAGAACGACCATCGAACCCTCTCCCGCACGTTTTGTGTTGCCTCGTCCTGATCGTGAATTAGAATTCGGTAACAAGCAACAATAATTGGTCTTTTTCCCCTTGCCATTTTCCTGACCTAGTGTCGTCCACTAGCCTAATTTGTCTGAGTAGTGACGCACTAGTTCAAAGAAAATGCCAACCATAGCCTAGCAGAGTAGGGCACACGCCCTCTCTCGCTGCTATAGTTGACAAACCAGTTGATAAAAACATATCAAGATGAAGCACTTTTTTCATATATTACTCTTGCCTTTGCTTGCAATGTGTGGGCTAGGCTCGTGCAACAGCATCGTTTACGATGAAGAGTATAGCAAAGATGGGTTCTATCACGCCCAAAATGCAGTTTATTTCCATTATCCCGAAGCCAGTGATACCTTAAGATTCTATTCTTTTGGTACACTTCCCGTAGATAGCCAAAAATATGTGATGAACATCCCCGTGCGCATAGCCGGTGTTCCTCAAAAACACGCGCAAAAGTTCAAACTTGTGGTGGATACAGCTTCGACGATGAAAGCCGGTGTGCACTACAAAGAGCTAAACCTAGAACCCGTGGTCCCTGTGGATTCTGTGGATGCAGTTGTTCCTGTAACCTTGTTACGCAATGCTTTGTCGCCCGACAAAGACACCCTCAAGTTGATTCTTCGCTTGGAACCCACTTCTGATTTGGCATTGAAATATCCCAAAGCCAACAAGGTGGAAATTCAAGTAACCAATGTAATTACCGCTCCTTATTATTGGGAATACTATATAGACAAATTTGGGATTTTTGAGCGTCGCAAATATCTTATGATGTTGGCTTACTATCATTCTAATGAGTCTGAGCTCATGGAGGCCATGTGGCAAGATAGCAATCAATTCTTCTTGAACTTTATGAAAGTGTATCGTACCTTGCAAGCCGATCCCACTTACGACAAATCCTTCCTTCCTGCTAATCCTTACAACCCCTACAAATAAAACTTATGAAAAGATTTAATCAACTATGCCTCTTCTCGGTAGCGGCTACTAGTATGCTGGGGGTCGTTTCTTGTATCTCTGACGATTCGGTGGGTGTGGTGAAAGAATTGTCTTACCTCTCCGCTGAAAACAGCGTTGCTGATGAATATAAGGTCGATCGTTTGGACACACTGCGCATTCCAGCTCCCAAGGTGACTCAAACTCACGTAGACAAACCCCTCACTTATCGTTGGGAAATCAATGGAAAAGTAGTATCTACGGAAAAAGACTTGAGTTATGAGTGCAAGGACTACACGAAAGATAAAAGCAAACCTTTCCTTTGTCGCCTGACGATAAGCAACGAAGATGGCAGCTATTACAAACATTTCAAGTTGCACGTGCAATATCGTTACCGCACTGGCGTTTATGTTTTAGCCGAAGACAATGGCAAGACCATCGTGAGCTACATTCGTCCTGACAGCGCAAAGACGTTAGTGGAACACGACCTTCTTGCTAAGAACAACGCTGAGACCACTTTCAAGGGAAAGCCCACAGCAGCCGCCATCATCGACTATTACGGCAAAAATGACCTCTTCTTTGCAGCTGGTTCTCCCAGTCAAATTTATCGTTTAGATGGCAACACGATGCAACTTGTTGCTGCAACTCAAGCAGCAGGCACTGTTTCATTGCTTTATCCCAACAAGATCGGAGCTTTGAACAATGAACAGGCAGGTGGTAAGCTTATTGTGGTAGAAGATGGAGATGTGTCTGATATCAGAACATCAGACCTTTCTTTGGTCATCACAAGTCTTACTTCGCGCGACATCGTCAAAGTATTGCCTAAATTCCAATTGGTTCCATCCGTGTTCTCGTATGCAGACACTGGTATTGACAACTACACTGGACTTGCTTTCTACGACAACACGCAAGGTTTCATTGTTTATGCACCTGATGCCAATGTTGATGACAAGCAAAAGCTTCAAAAAACTAAGCTCATCTTCAACGAACAATTCAAGGGACTCAAACTTGTGGGTATGGTGCCGGTCACTAAACATCACGAGGTAGCCTTATTCTTGCACGACGACGCAGCCAATAAGTTCTATCACGTGTGGCTCTATCCTGGAAGTTACAACGCTCGTGTAAAACGTCAGAACTCAGAACCCGAGCTCAAGCAAGCTAAAATTGAAATCCCTGCTTCAGCTGGTGTCACCGTCAAGAGCAAGTTTGCGGCAGCTCAAGTCACCAATCTCGTTT
>JABZGM010000141.1 GCA_015259235.1 Alloprevotella sp.
GTGTAGGGCAAAGGGATGAAATAAAAGAATCGTTTGGTCACCTCGAAGGAAAGCCGTATTTTTGCAGAGAATAAGGCTCCGTAGCTTAGCTGAATAGAGCGTCAGATTCCGGTTCTGAAGGTCATGGGTTTGAATCCCATCGGGGTCACTTCGCAGTGCTTTTTCGTCACAAAATCATGCAGAAAGGATGAAATGTGAACCGAAAAGGGCAAAGCAAACTAGAAAACAGGGCAAAAATTTGGTGGTTTCAGAAAAACTTCCTACTTTTGCAATCGCAAATGAGACATGCGCTCCTTGAGGTGCCATAGCTCAGTTGGTAGAGCAAAGGACTGAAAATCCTTGTGTCCCCGGTTCGATTCCTGGTGGCACCACAAGAATTAGACGACTACTTCGGTAGTCGTCTTTTTTTGCTATTTTCCTAGCGATGTTACATCTTATGAACTCAGCAGATGAAGAAAAACAATGCCCACTAGTTTGCGCTAGTGGGCATTGTTGTGTATAGATAAGAATAAAGTAGTGGCGAGGACTTCACCACAATAGAGCGATGCGATAGGCAATGAAAGCCATGACGTAGGCAAAGCCCGTGGTGTAGAGCATAGAGAGAACCGCATAGCGCCATTGTCCACTCTCACCCTTGATGGCAGCAATCGTGGCGATGCAAGGGAAATAGAGTAGGGCGAAGACCATATAACTCAATGCAGCGGCAGGAGTGGACGACTGTTGGAGAGCTTGAGAGATGGCACTGTCGGCAGTGTCGTCTTGTCCTGTGCCAGCAGCGGCAGCCGTGTCTTCGTCGAGTTGATAGAGCACACCCAGTGTGGAAACCATCAATTCTTTAGCCGCAGAGCCCGTGATGAGCCCTACTCCCATGCGCCAATCGAAACCGAGCGGAGCAATGATGGGCTGAATGGCATGAGCCGCTTGTCCGAGATACGACTGTTCTTGTTGTTGCGAAGGCGTGAGATCGGCATTTCCTCGAGGGAAATAGCCCAACACCCACGTGATGATGGAAGCCACGAGAATCAATCCCCCCATTTTGCGGAGATATTGACGTCCCTTTTCCCACGTGTGGTGCAACACACTGCTCGCTACGGGGCGGCGATAAGGAGGGATTTCCATGACGAAATGGCTCTCTTCGCGGCGGCGAATGAAATGGCTCATCAACCACGCAGAACCAAAGGCAGCGAAGATGCCAAAGGTGTAAAGACCAAACATCACCCACGTGGCGTGGTGAGGGAAGAAGGCAAGAGTGAAGACCGTGTAGACCGTGAGACGAGCCGAGCACGACATGAAGGGCAGCGTGATCATGGTGAGCAGGCGACTCTTGCGGTTTTCGATGGTACGAGTCGCCATGACGGCAGGCACGTTACAACCAAAGCCCGTGAGCATGGGGAAGAACGATTTGCCGTGGAGTCCCACGCGTCGGAGAATGGGGTCGAAGAGCAGGGCAGCGCGAGCCAGATAACCCGAATCTTCCAAGATGGAGATGAAGAAATAGAGGATGAGAATTTGTGGCAAAAAGACAATCACTGCACCCACACCCCCAATGATGCCCGAGGAGATGAGGTCAGTGTACCAAGCACCGTCAGGTAGTTGTGCTGCGCTCCATTCCGTGAGCCATTTCACGCCAGCATCCATCCAGTCCATGGGGAATTGTCCGATGGTGAAAGTCGCCCAGAAGACGAGCCACATCACGGCAAAGAAGGCAAAATAAGAAAGTCCGTGGCGCACGAGCCATCGGTCTACACGATGAGTGAGTCGCACGGCGCGTCCCTCTTTGAGGTTGTAGCAGTCGGAGAGATAGTGATGCACCAAAGCGTGTGGGTCGTTCTGCGCATGCGGATCTTCAGCCAGTGACTGCGCAAAATGCTCTTGCGAGTCGTACGCCTCGATGAGTTGCGCCAGAAGTTCGTCCATCCCCTTCCCCTTGTTGGCAACGCAAGGCACAAGGGGGAGAGAGATGTGTTGAGAAAGGCGGTCGATGTCGAGCGAAGAACCGCTTTCGGTGAACTCATCGTAGAGGTTGAGTGCGCCCACCATGGGGAGTCCCATGCGGCGCACTTGGAGGGTGAGGAGGAGATTACGCTCCAGATTGTTCACATCGAGCACATTGAGCACCACGTCGATGTCGCCTTTGCGGAGTTCGCTCATCACATAGGCTTCTTCGGGCGAATAGGCGCGGAGCGAATAAGTGCCGGGGAGGTCGACGAATCGGATGGTGCGACCGTTGTGGGTGATTTCTCCCACCACGCTCGACACTGTGACACCGGCATAGTTGCCTGTGCGCTCGTGTCCGCCCGAGAGTGCATTGAATACCGTGGTTTTTCCGCAGTTGGGGTTGCCAATCAATGCCACCGTGATGGTGCCTTCCGCCTTAGGCGCAAGCGGTTTAGACGAACTGCAGGCAGAGCATCCTCCGCAGGATGAAGGACCGCAGGCGGCAGGGTGGTCGGAGGGAGTTTGGGAGAGATAGGTGGCAGCAGTGTCGGTGGAGAAGAAGCGTTTAGAGAGCGTTTCTTCCGAAGCATAGTCAATGTCGGGCTGTTCGAGCGACACTTCGATGAGGGCAGCCTCACTGCTGCGGAGTGCCACACGCTGTCCGAGCATGGCAAAGACGATGGGGGTGCCCATGGGAGTGGCAAAGAGTCGCGTCACCTCTTGACCTGGTACAAAACCGAGTTCTTCGAGACGCAAGCGTAGCGAAGGACTTCCCGTGGTGCGCAGCACAAACGCCGTTTGGTGATTATGTAGATTTGAAAGATTCATTGGGTCATCTAGTTGTTATGTCATTGACTTGCAAAGATACGTTTTTTCTGTTAGAAAGGAAATACCTATATCTGGTGATATTTGTGTGGGGTGGAATCGCCTTGGGTGAGAAACGGCGCGTGCGAGAAAAAAACGGAGGGAAGATAGGCGATACTCCGTAAATTCTTCGTAAATTTGCATCAAATAATTATAGAACAGAATATAAACCCAAATCGGAAATTCGATTCTGAACAGATTTTATTGGATTGTTGAGCCATTTCTTTTTCGTTTGCTCGCTGGCGTAGTGGACTACGTCGGGAACAACTAAGAAACAAGAGATACCAGCAAGGCAATGAAAGAGGTCAGGAAGTCATCTTTTCCATTACCCGTAGTACTTTTAGGGTCTAATGACTGATTTGGGATAAAGCTCCTCCCCAACATGAAGAAGACTAAAATCGTTTGCTCCATCAGCGACCTACGCTGCGAGGAAAAGTTTCTCCGTGAACTTTTCTTTGCAGGGATGAATGTCGTGCGTATGAACACTGCCCACGCAGATGCCGAAGGTATCAAAAAAATCATCCGCAATGTTCGCGCCGTATCACCACATATAGGTATTTTGATTGATACGAAAGGTCCTGAAGTGCGCACTACGGGTGCGGAAGCTCCCATTGCTTACAAGGCTGGAGAGCAAGTCACGGTGTATGGACGCCCTGGGGTGGACACGACACACGATGAAGTTTGCCTTTCTTATGCTGACATTGCTAAGGATTTGAAGGTAGGCGACCGCTTGCTCTTCGATGATGGAGCCATCGCCATGAAGGTGAATGCCATCGAAGGTGAAGCTGTGCGCGTGGAAGTGGAAAATGATGGTGTGCTCGGATCGCACAAGAGTGTGAATGTGCCTGGGGAGCACATCGACCTCCCTGCGCTCACTCAGCGTGACCACGAAAATATCCTCCTTGCCATCGAGCAAGACATTGATTTCATTGCTCACTCCTTCGTGCGCTCTGCTGCCGACGTGAAGGTGGTGCAAGACATTCTCGATGCGCACAACAGCGACATCAAGATCATCTCGAAGATTGAAAACCAAGAGGGTGTAGACAATATCGACGAAATTATCGAGGCTTCTTATGGTATCATGATTGCGCGCGGTGACCTCGGCATCGAAGTGCCCATCGAGTGCATTCCTGGCATCCAGCGCCAAATCATCAAGAAGTGTATCCAAGCGAAGAAACCCGTGATTGTGGCAACGCAGATGTTGCATACCATGATCAACAACCCACGTCCTACTCGTGCGGAAGTGACCGACATCGCCAACGCCATCTACTATCGCACCGATGCGTTGATGCTCAGCGGTGAAACGGCTTCGGGTAAATATCCCCTCGAGGCAGTGAAGACGATGGCTGCGATTGCAGAACAAGCTGAAAAGGATAAGCTCCGCGAAAACGACATCGATCCTAGTCCCGACTTCACCAACCAACGCGAATTTTTGGCACATGCTGCTGTAGACGCGACTTACAAACTGGGCGTGAAGGGTATCCTCACCGACAGTGAGTCGGGAGCTACCGCCCGTATGTTGGCTTCGTTCCGCGGCACAACGCCCATCATTGCGATTTGCTACAAAGAAAAGACCCAGCGTTTGCTCAATCTGAGCTATGGTGTGATTCCTATCTTCCAAAAGAAGCCCGAGAGCGCGCAATATATGTTCACGGCAGCTGTGCGCATGCTTCGTCAGAAGGGTTTTGTGGACTTGGACGACAAGATTGCTTACCTGAGTGGTGTGCTCGGCAAGGGTGGCGGCACATCGTTCTTGGAAATCAACAAGGTGCGCTCTGCCTATGATGAGTATTTCCGCTTCCATCTTCCCACCGACCTCGTGGAGAAAGGGGGGAAGAAGTAGTCCCTCACCTCTCTGAGCGGAGGGAGACGACTTTTGCTCAAAAGAAAATGAAAGGTTTGTAAAGCGACCGCGTCAAAACATTAGTTCTGACGCGGTCGCTTTCCTTTTGACGCAGCCTCTTTCTAGGTGAGGGAGACCGCGCAGAAATAGGTGATTTTCTCCATAGTAATTGGGGAGGAAATGAACTTTGTTTATTGCTTTTTGATTGTTTTTGTCTGTTAAAATGGGGGGGGGTATTAGAGAAAACTCAAGAAAATACAAGATTATTATAGGTTTGCTCTGCGAGGAAGGAGCTTAAAACCGTATTTTTGCCAAAATAAGTCATTGTGACGTGCGCAAATGAGCGAGACATCGTCATTTTACTTGTGGCAACCTTATCTCAAAACAACTATTTAGCACGTAGATGGAGATATGGAATTTCAGATGAGAAGCAATCAACAACGAAAGGCAGTGGAAAGCGGTGATGCATCGTTTTTCACTCGATGATGGTTTGTTGGAGTCGCTCGTAGGTTGCCATTTTCGTCACAATGGAACACTTCTCTCTGTAGCACTCAGCGAAAGAGGAAATGTAAAATTATCTAGACAATAAAATAAATGATGAACTTGAAAATCTTTCAACGGTGGTGCATTGGTATGACCGTGCTATGTTCGTTCACGACCTTAGCCTTCAGCAGTTGCAATAGAGTATATGAGGAAGGAGAACAAGAGGTTCCTACAGCGTCTATAGCACATAGGGAGGCACCTATTTATATGGCAGCATCAGTTGCTGTTCGTACTTCTGCTCTTGACTATGCTTCAAGTTCTCCGGCTGCCGAAAATGAGGTGAAACAACTCCGCATCCTCGCTTTTGATAGTAATACGGGGCTGTTGGCTGTCAATAAGTTTTATGACACAGACCAGCAATCGGAGTTTTCTAATCAAGTGCCTGGAGCCAGTGCTTCTTGGCAGGGGGCTTTTTCGATTGTTCCTGGTACATACGACTTCTTCTTTGTTGCCAATGAAAACTCTTGGCCAGAGGTGAAGGCGTATCTCAATGGGTTGCAAAAGGG
>JABZGM010000142.1 GCA_015259235.1 Alloprevotella sp.
GGCTCATCCACACTTGAGAGTTTTCGTGAAAATCGCGGAAGAGAGGGTTTTCGTGTTCAAATGTAGTGAGGTTAGCACGACCATATTCGCGAGTGTTGGCAGGTTCCACCTTACCACCATAGATGTGCGACATATATTGCGCACCATAGCAGATGCCTAAGATGGGGAGACGACCGCGAATCTTGGAAAGATCCACCTGGAAGGCTTCTGGATCGTAGACACTGAAAGGTGAACCTGAAAGGATGACACCAATCACAGAGGGGTCATCGTGCGGAAACTTGTTGTAAGGCAAGATTTCGCAGAAAGTGTCAAGTTCACGGACGCGACGACCGATGAGCTGTGTAGTCTGCGAACCGAAGTCGAGGATAATGATTTTCTGTTGCATATATAGAAATTAGAACGCTTCTATAGTGTTTAGAATGCTTCTGTGAGATACTTGCTTGTTGCAAGATAATCCTCTCCAAGAGGCATTGTAGAAGTAGCGAGTAGGCAGCCCAAACACCGGTGCTGAGAAGTCAAGGCTTTATCAACATCAGTAGTAAAGAAAATGTGACAAGTGGCGCAAACGTCCATGCGTCCGCGCCACTTGGGTTTATGCTTTCGTTTGCTTTTCGAGCAAGTCACGAATTTGCGTGAGCAGTTCTTCTTGCGTAGGACCAGCAGGAGGTGCAGGAGCAGCCTCTTCTTCCTTGTCCTTTCTCTTCAAAGCCTGAATGCCACGCACGAGCATGAACACGCAGAAAGCTACAATAATGAAGTCAAAGACTGTTTGGATGAAGTTACCATAGTTGATCGTTACCTCTGTTTGTCCTTCAATAGCTGCAGGAAGTTTCAGAGACAGGTCTTTGAAGTCCACACCACCAATGAGCCAACCAATAGGAGGCATGATGAGGTCGTCTACAATAGAGGATACGATTTTACCGAAGGCACCACCAATGATGACACCGACAGCCAAATCAACAGCGTTGCCTTTGATTGCAAACGCCTTAAAGTCTTGAAAAAATGTGGATTTCGCCATATAGTCTGATTTTTTTATCTGTAATGCACTGCAAAAGTAAAACTTTCTTCGTACTTTTGCGGTAAGAAAGTGGGAAAAAAGTGTTTTAGACCCTTACATTTCTCCTTTTCCGTTCAGCAAGACATCTATTCGATGCTCAAAACCTGATCCTAACAACTCAATTTCATAACAACATCATTTATCATGATTAAAGTAGGTATCAACGGTTTCGGTCGTATCGGCCGTTTCGTATTCCGCGCCGCTGTAGAAAACCGCAGCGACATCCAAATTGTAGGTATCAATGACCTCTGCCCAGTAGACTACTTGGCTTACATGCTCAAGTATGACACTATGCACGGTCAATTCAGCGGCACTATCGATTTCTGCACTGAAGAAAACGTACTCATCGTGAACGGTCAAAAGATCCGTGTCACTGCAGAACGCAACCCTGCTGACCTCAAGTGGAACGAAGTAGAAGCTGAATACGTTGTTGAATCAACTGGTCTCTTCCTTTCTAAGGACAAGGCTCAAGGTCACATCGACGCTGGTGCTAAGTATGTAGTAATGTCTGCTCCTTCTAAGGACGACACTCCTATGTTTGTAACTGGTGTTAACCAAGACTCTTACGTGAAGGGTACTCAATTCGTTTCTAACGCATCTTGCACCACCAACTGCTTGGCTCCTATCGCTAAGGTTCTCCACGACAAGTGGGGTATCGTTGATGGCTTGATGACTACTGTACACTCTACTACTGCTACTCAGAAGACTGTAGACGGTCCTTCTCTCAAGGACTGGCGTGGTGGTCGTGCTGCTGCTGGCAACATCATTCCTTCTTCTACTGGTGCTGCTAAGGCTGTAGGTAAGGTTATCCCTGAACTCAACGGTAAGCTCACTGGTATGTCTATGCGTGTTCCTACTCTCGACGTATCTGTAGTTGACCTCACTGTAAACTTGGCTAAGCCTGCTAAGTACGACGAAATCTGCGCTGCTATGAAGGCTGCTGCTGAAGGTGAACTCAAGGGCGTTCTCGGTTACACTGAAGATGCAGTTGTTTCTTCTGACTTCCTCGGTGATACTCGCACTTCTATCTTCGACGCTAAGGCTGGTATCGCTCTCACCGACACTTTCGTTAAGGTTGTATCTTGGTATGACAACGAAATCGGTTACTCTAACAAGGTGCTCGACCTCATCGCTCACATGAAGAAGGTTAACGGCTAATCATTGCCCCCTTGTTACTTCGTCTGAAGTAGACAAAACATTTGCCATCCTACTCTATAGTAGGGTGGCATTTTTTTGTATTTCTGACTTCCTGTCAAGCTAACATCCTCAACAAAGGTTGCTCATCTACACAGCTGTTCTCTCTTCCACTCAGTTGTCTTTTTACATTATCTCCCAATAGACATGGGTAGTCTGTATGGCTCTCATCTCCACATTCTGTGGTAAACTCGCCCTACGGTTCTAATTCATAGGTGCGTCCGCTTGTTTTGCAGTTGAGTTAGTTCTATCTGCGTGGCTAATCCAGAGGTTGAATAGTGCCCTCTGGCTGAGTTTTTTGACTAAACAAAACAACTCCTCACTACGATGTAGCGAGGAGTTGATGAAAAAGTATAATCCAGATAGTGCTATGACTTGTCTAGTTTGGACTAGGGGCTTATTCCCAACCGAGAGCAGAGGCACCAAGCACGGCAGCTTCAGCACCCTTGAGGGTAGAAACGAGCAGCTTAGCTTTCACCTTGAAAATCTTCAGCACGTGTTGGTCGTAAGCGCGACGGAGGGGGTCCATCAAATATTCACCAGCCTTGGCAAGACCACCGAAGAAAACAAATGCTTCGGGAGTGTTGAAGGTAGCGAAGTCAGCGCAGGTGCGACCGAGAAGAGTGCCCGTATATTCAAAGATGTCGAGTGCAATCTTATCGCCCTTTTCTGCAGCTTGGAACACGTCGAAAGAAGTAATCTTTTCAGGATCGATGTCGCGTAAGGGAGAGGGAGCTTCAGATTTTGCCAAGAACTCGCGAGCAGTACGTGCCACACCAGTAGCCGAGCAGTAAGTTTCGAGACAACCCTTACGACCGCAACCGCATGTACGACCATTTTCTGTGTGGTCGATCACCACGTGACCGAGTTCTCCAGCAAAACCGTCAGAACCATAGACCACGCGACCGTCTACCACGATGCCTGAACCTACACCAGTGCCGAGGGTAATCATGATGAAATTCTTCATACCACGTGCCACACCATAGGTCATTTCTCCCAATGCAGCTGCGTTAGCGTCGTTGGTGACGCGAACGGGGATGCCCAGAGCCTTTTCAAAGAGGTCGCAGATAGGCACTTCGCCTTGCCAAATCAAGTTGGCTGCGCGCTCAATCGTGCCATTATAGAAGTTTCCGCTCGGAGCGCCAATGCCCATGCCGCGAATGTTGTCGATACCCCCCACTACATCCAATGCAGGTTGCAAGGCTTTTACCGCTGCAGCCACGTAATCGTTGATGTCGGGATAGTCTTTTGTAGAAATAGCTGTTTGCGCAATGATAGTACCGCGCTGATCCACAATACCGAATACGGAGTTCGTGCCGCCCATATCGAGGCCAATCACGTAAGGTTTATCGATGATTTCTTCCATAATGGATTATTTTTGTGATGTATTATACAAAGTTGTGGAGCCCCAATAGCTCATATCAGTCCTGCAAATATAGAAAGAAAAAACGAACTCTCCAACGCCTAATGTGGGATTTTTACAAGTAGACCTGACATTTTTACGTAGTTGGGTGGGTGTAGCGGATAAAGAGGGTTGAACCCCAATCGGTCATTAGACCGTTATAGCGACTCTAGTTATTGATAAGATAACTTTCTGCCATCTTTCATTTCCTTGTTGACATCTTGTTTTTCGTTCGTTCTCGCCGTAGCCCGCTACGCCTTCGAGCCAGCGATAAACCATCTGTTCAACAATCAAACAAAATCTGTTCAGGATCTAATGACCGATTTGGGTTGAAACGGAACGTACATCGGAGGAAGAATGGAAAAAGCGTGCGCATATCGGAAAAAAGCGTGGTCAAACCTTTGCGATGTACGGAGTTTTTGTAACTTTGCATTGAAAGAAAACCCTTAACGTTAGAAACTCTCATTTATGAAACATCTCGTTTCTTTTATGGCGTGTGCTGCCAGTTGTTTGTGCGCTTCTCAGGCTTACGCCAGTGATTTGAATCCCTCAATGCACCTGCAAGAGGACACTGTTGCCAAAACACCAACTGCCTTTTCCCGTTCGTTGGAAGAAGCACCTGCTTGCACTCAAAAGGAAGGGACTCCAAAAGTGGAAGTACCCTTCAAACCCACTGTTAAACTGGGTGGTTGCATCATGACACAGTATTCGACAACAGACCGTGAAAATCTAGCCACCGATGGCGGTTTCAATGTACGCATTGTTCGTGCCTTAGCCAATGGTATGGTGTGGAAAGATGTGGCTTATCGCTTGCAGTTAGAACTCAGCGGTGCGCCTGGCGTGGACAGAGGACCGAGAGTGCTTGATGCCTACACCGAATGGACGCGATACAAAGAATGGCAACCTCGTTTGGGACAATTCAAGCGTTGCTTTGGTTTCGACAACCCTATTCACCCCATGATGGTGGGTTTCGGCAGTTTTTCACAAATTGCCATAAAATTGCAAAGCATCGGCGACCGAATTGGCGAACACGTGTCTAATGGTCGCGACATCGGTTTTCAAATGCAAGGTGACCTGCTTCCCCAAGCCGACGGACATCGATTGTTGCACTACCAAGTGGGTGTTTACAACGGTCAAGGCACAAACCACAAGGACGTTGATCGCCACAAGGATTTGATTGGCGGATTGTGGGTGATGCCCACAAAGGACTTGCGCATTGGTGCGTTTGGATGGAATGGTTATTACACCGATGAGAAAAATCCCAAGAACACGTTGCGCCGCGCGCGCTACGACATAGGTTTCACCTACGAAGGTGCTTGGAGCGCACGTGGAGAATATGCTCACAGTGTGGGAGGAACGACTAAAGGCGGTGCCACTGAGAGCGATGGTTGGTATGCCATGGTAGGAGTGCCTGTGCCACAATGCAAGGATTTGAAAGTCTATGCTCGTTGGGACTGCTATCGCGATGATGCTACACGCTGGAATAGTTTGGTGACCAACTGGGGACTAGCCCTCAATTACTATCTCGGCAAGCAATATGTTTTGCAGTTGAACTACACGCACACCGTAGACCGCAATTTGGCGGTGCGTGGTGGTCATTACAATACCCTAGATTTGCAAGTGAGTGCACGCTTCTAAATCTTTCTCGTAGATGGGCTTGCGAAACCTTCGTGTGGAGGAACTTAGCCTTTCACCATCTGCGCTTTTTTACAGCTTCAAGCGAAGAAATCAAATTTGAACGATAGCTTCTGAATTTTCATCTCTTCGTTTGAAGTTTTTTATGTCTTCTTAATGAGGAGAGAGAAAGACAGTTCTCCCAGTTTCAATAGCTATTACGATGTAGAGGTACAGACGATTTCGCTGCCTTCGAATTGTCTAGGCGCATTTGCTCCGTTGTTAGAGGGTTACGAGATGACCACTTCCACGGCATGGAGCTAATCACGACCCACACCAACCACAACCACGAAGAGTTGCTGGAGGACATCGATGTGTATAGAG
>JABZGM010000143.1:0-3325 GCA_015259235.1 Alloprevotella sp.
CATTAAGTCCGTGGTGGTAGATGAGAACAAGCAGACATTAGAACTCTGTAATGTCGTTGCTTATAGCAAAGACAGTACATTGTTGCAGGGAGTAGTTACTGATAGTACTGGTGTATTTCGTTTTGGGAAATCATTGCAAATCAGTTACCTCTGTTTCACTCGTATAGGGTATGAGTCACAAAAGATAAACATAAACGCACTCCCTGCAAAAGTGGAAATGCGTCCTTTGGCTTATACTTTGGGAGAGGTGATAGCAAGAGGACACAAAAGAAGAATAAAATTGAGTAATCATCAACTAGAAGTCAATGTAGAAGGTACACCTTTGGCACAACAATCGAATATCTTTCGACTTTTGGCACAACTCCCTGGGGTTGCAGTGGATGGAGAAGGAAGCGTAACATTACTTGGCGGAGGAAAGATTCTCATATTATTGGATAATAAAGAGAGCTTTTCTCACGATGAACTAAAGTCAATAGACCCCAAAGTAATCAAGTCTATAACGCTTGAACGAAATCCGGGTCCAAGGTATCGTGGCAGTGTAAATGCTGTACTTCACATCAAAACTAAGCGTCAAAAAGACACTTTCACAGGTCAAGTGAAAAGTAAGGGGCAATTCAACCATGCTGTTTCATCTTTAGGAGATCTCTTGTTGGGCTATGCTAATGATAAATACAATGTCAGTCTTCAGCTTAATCAGGGGAACAACCGTATGAACAATACACACAGCATTGAGGCTCAAGTCATTCCTCAGTTGGACCTACAAACTCAACTTGCGGATACAATAAGTGATTTGTCAAGAAACATACTCATAAAGGCAAACTTTACTCCTCTTAAAACGTTGACTTGGGGGATAGGATATAATTTGTCAAGTAGCAAAATCAATAGTCATGGCGGAGATAATACGCGCTATAATACAAGTAAACAAGGATGGCAAAATTTGGAGTCCAACACTTCTGTTGATAACACAAGTGTCTTTCATCATTTTAATGCTTATACAGAGTGGAAAGCCTCCAATAGACTAAAACTTGAAATCAATGCTGATGCTATTGTCAAAGATTTGGAACGTCAGCAAATCACGAGAGAGAGGGAGAGGGACAAAATAGGAAATCATCACCTCTCCACTAACGCATCTTATGCTCTTTTTCAACTTTCGCCATATCTATCTTATAGCTTTTCGGACAAGCACTTTCTTGAAGGAGGTGCCGATTTGTACCAAATAAAGGGAGATAGAAAGCAAACCACAGATGCGACTTATCCAAGTGTTGGTACTAACAACGAAAGAGTATATGCAGGGTATTTCAATTATTCATTCCCTCTAAGCAGGTGGAGTGCATCTTTGGGACTTCGTTTTGAGCATGCAAATAGTTATCTATTAGTGCCCAATGAACCTCTGAACAGCATTAACCGTAGCTACAATGATGTTTTCTTTGTAGGAAAGATATCTGGAACGTTGGGAGCGTCAATGCACAATTTCAGTTTTACTTCAGGGACTCGCAGACCCAGTTTGGAAGACTTAAGCAACAATCGTTATTACTCTAACCAATTTGTTTCTTCAGATGCAAATCCCAATTTATTGCCTGAGAAGAACTATCGAGTAGGATATGAGTTTATGTATAATATCTTTTATCTTGCTGTAAACTATCAGTACTCACGTGATCACATTGACAACTATGTTCAGAGAAAGGGTGATTTAGCGTCAGGTTACATCATATCCAAAACCAATTTTGATCACCACCATAGAGTCCAACTAATGGGGAATGTGTCTAAGAGTTGGGGATGGTATTCTTCCAATTTATTAGGCATGGTGCAATATGAACAACTTGATGGTAGGAAATACAATCTAAGTATTAAGGAAAAACCATTGTTCTATACTCGACTAACTCAAACACTAACTGTGCCAAAATGGTGTGATATCGAATTGAACTATACTTATCGAAGTCCGCTAACAACTGGAAGCTTTGAAGTTGGGCAGCAACACCAGTTGGATATTGAAGTTCGCAAACAACTTTTAGGAGGGAAAATGGATGTGTCTATTCTTGGGACGGACCTTTTGAAAACAGCTTGGAATACAGGATTAACACAAATGGAGGGTGTCAGACTATATGACAAGAATTATAGCGACACTCGCAGTGTTTCGATTCAGATCCGCTATCGATTTAACCAAAAGGAAATCCGCCAAAGAAAGGATTCTGCAACCGAATCAATGAAGCGACTCAACATGTAATATGAGAATACGATCTCAACAAGATTCTATGGACTGTGGACCATCGTGTTTAGCAATGATAGCTAAACATTATGGTCTACAGCTTTGTTTGGAGAAGATAACTTGCTGTCATCGTTCATTTTCTTGTTGGCATCTTGTTTCTCGTTTGTTCTCGATGCTGATAATGTTTCAAAGGGATGGTTTGCCTTTGGTCATCTCCTGCAAAATCGCTAACTTTGCTTGTGAAGGTCAACTTCTCAAGACTATTTATATTTGCAATGAATCTACTCATCACGGGAGCCATGGGACAACTCGGTCACGAACTTCAAGTCCTGGCAACACAATATCCGCAACATCATTTCGTTTTTACCGATATACAAGGCACTAACGAAACATCCTTCACCATCTATGCACTAGACATCACCGACAAAGTAGCCTTGGCGCAGATGGTGGCGCAGCACAATATTGAAGTAATCATCAACTGTGCTGCCTTCACCAACGTAGATGCCGCTGAAACACAAGAGGAATTGGCGGACCTGCTCAACCACAAGGCTGTGGACAATATGGCACAAATCGCTCAACAATCTGGGGCGTGGTTGCTTCACATTTCCACGGACTATGTGTTTGGTGCTGAGCCCTACAACACTCCGTGCCGAGAAGACCAAACGGGCACGCCAACTGGCATCTATGGCCGCACAAAACTTCAGGGCGAACAAGCCATTGTGGCGTCGGGCTGTCAGCACATCATTGTGCGCACCGCTTGGTTGTATAGCATCCACGGCAAGAATTTCCCCAAAACCATCTTTAGTTTGCTCGACACGCGTCCAGAGATTAAAGTGGTGTTCGACCAAGTGGGCACTCCCACGGCAGCAAAAGATTTGGCGGCTGCGCTGATGCACATCATCGACAAAGGCGGACTTCAACCTCAAAATACAGGAGTTTATCACTATTCCAACGAAGGCGCTTGTTCGTGGTACGATTTTGCGATGGCACTGCGCCGACTTCGTCCCGAGAGTGCTTGCAAAGTGTTGCCTTGTCATTCCAACGAATTTCCCTCGCCGGTGCAACGTCCGGCTTATAGCGTGCTGGATAAATCGAAAATCAAAGCTACATTTGGGCTCG
>JABZGM010000143.1:3335-5541 GCA_015259235.1 Alloprevotella sp.
TCTGCACCAAGTTTTTGGAGCATAGTGCCTCCACTTTACCCCAATCTCTTAAAGCATCTCCCCATTATGTCCAATATCCTCATCACCGGTGGTGCTGGTTTCATCGGCAACCACGTAGTTCGTCTTTTTGTCAACAAATATCCCGAGGCAAAAATTGTTTGCCTTGACCTCCTCACCTATGCCGGTAATTTGGCAAACCTCAAAGATGTGGAGGAAGCTCCTAATTATGTTTTTGAGAAAGCCGACATTTGCGATTTTCCCACCGTGCGCGCGCTCTTGGAGCGTCACCACATCACTGGCATCATCCACTTGGCAGCAGAGAGTCACGTGGATCGTTCCATCAAAGATCCCCTCGGTTTTGCACGCACCAACGTGATGGGCACGCTCTCTTTGCTCCAAGCTGCGCGCGACTATTGGGAAAGTTTGCCCGAAGGCTACGAAGGGAAGCGTTTCTACCACATCTCCACGGATGAAGTGTATGGAGCGCTCGACATCACAAAGCCCGATGGCGCAGCACCTTATGGCGAAGATTTCTTTGTGGAAACAACTCCCTACAACCCACACTCCCCTTATTCAGCATCGAAGGCATCGAGCGATCATTTCGTCCGCGCCTTCCACGACACCTATGGTATGCCGACTTTGGTGACGAATTGTTCCAACAACTACGGTCCCAATCAGTTTCCCGAGAAGTTGATTCCCTTGATGATCAACAATATCCGCCATCGTCGTCCCTTGCCCGTCTATGGAAAAGGCGAAAATGTGCGCGATTGGCTCTATGTCATCGACCACGCACGTGCCATAGATGTTATTTTCCACAAAGGAGAAATCAATGAAACGTACAACATCGGTGGTTTCAATGAGTGGAAAAACATCGACATCGTTCGCCTTGTGGTGCGCACGGTGGACCGTCTGCTCGGACGTGCTGAAGGAGAAGACCTTGATCTCATCACCTATGTCACCGACCGTGCAGGACACGATTTGCGCTATGCCATCGACTCAACGAAGTTGAAAGAAGAACTCGGTTGGGAACCTTCGCTCCAGTTTGAAGAAGGCATCGAAAAAACCGTGCGTTGGTATCTCGACAACGAGGAGTGGATGGACAACATCACCTCGGGCGAATATGAAAAATACTACGAGCAAATGTATGCTCAGCGATAGTTTTCTTTGAACTTGCACTTTCGGAAGTAGCTACTCCTTTTGTTTTAGAGTTGGCTATGTTTTTATATAAATACATACTTCTAGAAAAGTGAAGAGACCGTGACAAAACGGATGTTTTGCCACGGTCTCGTTGTATATGTAAGCTTTAGTGATTAACTATTACTTTGCGCTCTTTGTTTAAGAAGAGTTGTTGCCTTATTGAATACTTCTTAGAAGCATTAAATGACGCGAAGTCAGCGATAGAGCGTTGCATAATTGCATAGGCTACGACACTGCCTTTATGATAAAAGAGAAGCGTTGTTATTCTATCGTTTACCTGCATTTCTTCACATACATAACGGATATCATCAGGTATCTCTAGATTATGTAGGCTATCAATATTCTGATAGGGAGGAACAATGCTAAAGCTGTCACATTGTTCTATTGGAGGCAAGGAGAATGACGATTCTGGTTGCACATGCGATAATGAGAGCTCTACTTTGTTGTTTTTTGAACAACCTGAAAGAATCAACAAAGAGAAGATTGTTTTTGTTAGAATTTTTATCATCTTTGTTTGAGGGGGGTAAAGGTCTATGTTGGAAGATGATGCAAAACTATATTTTTTATTTCAAACGTGCAAGAGATTCAAGTAATTTGTTTCTTGGAATATGACTTTTTATAACAAGTTTAAAATGGTGAGGATTTGAGAATAAAACTGCTCCACAAAAAATAGACACTATCTAGAATTCCGAACTTACACAATAGCAAAGGCAATCTGTAAACATCTAGGTCTACAGATTGCCTTTTATTTGATTCATTCATAAGATATTGCTCTTCAATTTAAGCTACATCTTCATCACAGCGCGTCACTTTTTGGGAGTAGTTGTTAGCGTGTCTTTGGGGGATTGGTTACAAATCATGTCGAAACCTTCCATTCCTCCAGATGCTTTAATGACGTAACTAAGTTTTTTTGAGTTTGTATTTGGAGACATCTCAACTACGATCGATTTTTGATCAGCTGCGCAAGTTAGTGTGAGAGACTCTGCTTTCACGCGTATTCGTCCATCAG
>JABZGM010000144.1 GCA_015259235.1 Alloprevotella sp.
ACAAAAGAGGGTGTAACAGACGAAGCTCACAATGGATATAAAGGACAATACGCCAAAAAGTATGTCAAAGGAAAGGCTATATACTACCTTTGGATACACCCTGACCAAATAGACAATCCAATCAACTCACCAGTTGAGCGCAATAATATCTATCATGTCCAAATTAAGGGCGTACGTTCATTTGGAGCAAACTGGAATCCCCTCGTGCCCTATGACTATAACCTTCCAGTTGATCCTAAAAATGGGAAGTTCCCTCCCAATCCTTATAACCCAGATGATCGTCCTAACGACAACGAACTAGAACCAATCATACCTCCTGTAAATCCAAACGAAGGCCTTACGCCTAAAGAAACTTGGATGTCTGCTGAGGTTAAGATTATTCCATGGAAAGTTCACTCTTATGAAGCATACATTGACTAACTTCTAGGAGTTCCATCATTCAAACCCATTCTTCATTTGAAGCAAGGAGAGGAAAATACCTCCCCTTGCTTTTTTTATGAATACATCTAAGACATTGCGCCTCGCGAAATAATGCAAAACCGGTCATTGATTCTGAACAGGTATCATTGGGTTGTTAAGCAGATGGTTTTTCGTTGTCTCTATGGTGTAGCTGGCTACATCGAGAAAAAAAACGAGCAACAAGATGCTAACAAGAAAATAAAAGATAACAGGAAGTCATCTTTTCCATTACCAGAAGCACTTTTACGATCTAATGACTGATTAGGATTCAAACTGTCGTCCGCGTACCTTCAAATACGTACAGACAAAAAGATGTGCTATTAAGTTTCAGCGCATTATCTTTGTAGTTCGCCGAGAAAGTGGTAATTTCGCACATTGATAGTTTGGCTTGTTGTAGACTTTCGACAAGAACCGCTGTGAAAACTACTCTTTCAGGCGTTTTTCACAGAAACAATACGACGCATTTTTGCTCAAGAAGACCCGAAAGTTTCGCAACTCCCCAACACTCACCTAAGACAACAAAGTCTTATAAAACCGAAAGAAAACAATATGGCTTGTATTCTACATATTGACTCCTCCACCACTGTTTGTTCGGTGGCGGTGTCAGAAGATTCTAAAGTTATTTTCGAGCAACAAACCCTCGAAGGACCTTCGCACGCCACTGTGCTGGCTCCCTACGTGGACGAAGCACTGAGTTTCATTGAAAGTCACGCCATCCCACTCGATGCAGTTGCCATTTCTTCAGGTCCTGGCAGTTACACAGGGCTTCGCATTGGTACTTCCGTGGCAAAAGGTGTGGCTTATGGGCGCAATGTCCCCTTGATTGCGGTGCCCACTTTGAAGCTCATCACGGTGCCCACCTTGCTTTTCGACGACGATATGCCCGAAGATGCACTCCTCGTGCCTATGATTGACGCACGACGCATGGAGGTCTATGCGGCAGTCTATGACCGCGCACTCCGCCCATTGCGTGAGGTGCAGCCCGACATCGTCACTGCCTACACCTACAAAGAGTGGTTGGACCGTGGTCCTGTGTATTTCCTTGGCAATGGTGCGGAGAAGTGCAAAGAAGTGATCAATCATCCCAATGCGCGCTTCGTCGACAACGCCCACCCCTTGGCGAAATATATGGCGCCCTTGGCAGAAAAGGCATTCCTCGAAGGAAAGTTTGAAGATTTAGCCTATTTTGAGCCCTTCTATCTCAAGGACTTCCAAGCCTCACAACCTAAAAAACTCCTGTAACACAGCGATGCTCTACAACACTCAACTGGAACCTCTGCGCATGAAAGCCTATGGCCGCGAAGTGCAACAGATGGTGGATCATGCTCTCTCCCTCGAAGACCGCGCAGAACGCCAAGCCTATGCACAACGCATCATGATGGTGATGAGAACTGTGGCACAAGTGGTGAACCCTACACAGGAGGAAAACGAAAAATTGTGGAATCATTTGGCACAACTGTCGAACTATCAACTCGACATTGACTATCCTTGCGCCATCGAACCCCACGAAGAACAACAGCGTCCTCCGCGCTTGCCCTACTCTCAACAGCATCCGCGTCTGCGACACTACGGTGTTTTGGTGGAAAATCTCCTAAACCAAGCTGCAGACAACGAGGATGCCGAACAACGACGCCTCCATATCGTAGCTGCAGCAAAGCGCATGCGCGAAAAACTCTACGAGGTGCGTGGCGATATGCCCGACAATGAGCGCATAGCCCACGACATTGAATTCCTCACACGCGGACGCATCACACAGCAAGAAGCGACCTCACTGATTTCTTAATCCTACATTCTCTCAACTCCTTCCCTCCCGTATGGCTTCATTCCTCATCGAAGGCAACCATCGTCTCCAAGGCGAAATATTCCCCCAAGGGGCAAAAAACGAAGCACTTCAAGTGATTTGCGCCACTCTTCTCACAGAAGAAGAGGTGCGTCTACAAAACGTGCCCGATATCTTGGATGTAAACAACTTGATTCTCCTATTGCAGGACATCGGAGTGAAGGTGAAACGTAATGCCCCTGGCGACATCACCTTCCAAGCAGACAGTATCAACTTGGAATATCTCCGCACCGAGGAGTACTTAGAACGCTGCTCTTCGCTCCGCGGTTCGATATTGACCATCGGACCTTTGGTGGCGCGCTTTGGACATGCCGTGGTGAGCAAACCTGGTGGCGATAAAATCGGACGCCGTCGCCTAGACTCTCACTTCTACGGTCTACAATCCTTAGGCGCTTCCTTCACTGTCGATGCCGATCATCAGTTGTTTGAAATCAGTGCTGACCACTTGAAGGGCGCATATATGCTTTTGGACGAAGCGAGTGTCACAGGTACTGCCAATATTCTCATGGCGGCTGTGATGGCTGAGGGAACAACTACGATTTACAACGCAGCTTGCGAACCCTATATCCAACAACTTTGCCACTTGCTCAACCGCATGGGGGCAAACATCTCGGGCATCGCGTCCAACCGTCTGACGATTGTGGGCACCAAGCGTTTGCGCGGGGCTACTCATCGCATACTTCCCGACATGATCGAGATTGGTTCGTTCATCGGCATGGGAGCAATGGTAGGAGATGGGCTGACGATCAAGTCAGTATCTTTGCGCGACTTGGGCATCATCCCCGATGCCTTCCGCCGACTCGGCATTAAAATCGAGGTGCAAGGCGATGATTTGTTCATCCCTGGCGGACAACGTTACGAGGTTGAGTCGTTTATCGATGGTTCTCTTATGACATTGGCAGATGCGCCTTGGCCCGGTCTTACCCCCGACCTCCTTTCTATTCTCATCGTGGTGGCTACGCAAGCGAAGGGAAGTGTACTTTTCCACCAAAAGATGTTTGAGAGCCGTCTCTTCTTCACCGACAAACTCATCGACATGGGTGCACAAATCATCCTCTGCGATCCGCACCGCGCGGTGGTCGTTGGACATAATTTCGAGCATCAACTCCGTGCGCGCCGTATGGCAAGTCCCGACATTCGCGCTGGCATCGCTTTGTTGATTGCCGCCCTCAGTGCAGACGGCACAAGCCGCATCGACAATGTGGAGCAAATCGACCGCGGATACGAACACATCGAACAGCGTCTTAACGCACTTGGTGCGAAGATTACACGCGTCTAAAAGAAGTTTTTCGACTCCTCTCACGCATTATTATAGAGTCGCTTACACATTATTATAGATAAGGCGGAGCATTTCATTCTACCTCGCCTTTCTCCATCCTCTTTCTTCCCTCTTTTTTCAATGATCACCCCAGAAGAAGTATTTCAAATCGGTCGCATCACCCGCACTCACGGCATTCACGGCGAAGTGGAACTCCAATTCACCGACGACATCTTCGACCGCGCTGATGCGGAGTACCTTGTTTTGCGCATCGACGGGCTATTTGTACCCTTTTTCTTCGAAGAATATCGCTTCAAAAACAATGAAGCGGTGATTATTAAGTTTGAGGAGGTGGAAGATGACGCAGCAGCGCGCCAGTTGGTCGGACTGTCTGTGTATTATCCCCAGCAATTTGTGGACGAAGAGGAACATGATGAGATCAACAACCTACAAGCCTTCACTGGTTTCAGCCTTCTTTTGGTGGACGAAGCCAATACCACCGAAGACCAGTTGGCGACTTACGAACTGGGCACCATTGTTTCGGTCAACACCTCCACGGCGAACACCCTTCTCACCGTAGAAACCGAAGGGGGAGAGGAACTTTTGATTCCGCTTCACGATGATTTCTTGGTGGACTATAGCGTGAAAGACCGCTATTTGCTGTTGAATTTACCCGAAGGCATCCTAGAACTCAACGCTTGATGCCGACAGACGAACTATGAAAAGAATAGCAATACTTGGTGCCACTGGTTCGATTGGCACGCAAACTTTGGACGTCATCCGCGAACACCGCGACAAATACGAGGCTTACGCCCTCACCGCTGGAAGCAACTCGGATTTGCTCATCCAGCAAGCGCGAGAGTTTCAGCCCGAAGTCGTGGTGATAGCCGACGAAAGTCAATATGACAAGGTAAACGCTGCCTTGTCCGACCTCCCTATCAAGGTGTGGACGGGTGCAGAAGCCCTTTGCGATGTGGCGCGTCTCCAAGATGTGGACACGGTGGTCACAGCCATGGTGGGATTTGCTGGACTTCGCCCCACCATCGCTGCGATAGAAGCCCACAAGACTATTGCGCTCGCCAACAAAGAGACGTTGGTCGTGGCTGGCGAACTGATTACCGAGCTCGCCGTTCGGGAGCGCGTGGCAATTCTTCCCGTAGACAGCGAGCACAGTGCGATATTTCAATGCCTGGTGGGCGAAGACGGCAATGCCATCGACAAAGTGTTGCTCACTGCTTCTGGCGGACCTTTCCGCAAATTCTCCCTCGAACAACTCCAAACGGTCACAGCGGCACAGGCTTTGCAACATCCGAATTGGGAGATGGGTGCAAAGATCACCATCGACAGTGCGACAATGATGAACAAAGGCTTCGAGATGATTGAAGCAAAGTGGCTTTTTGGTCTCACTCCCGAACAAGTGGAAGTGGTGGTACATCCCGAGAGCATCGTGCACAGTGCCGTGCAACTGGCAGACGGCTGCGTGAAAGCTCAGATGGGATTGCCCGATATGCGCCTGCCCATCCAATACGCGCTCTCATTTCCTCGACATGACAGCCTGAGCGGTGCGCGTCTTGACCTCACCGCTTTGGGAAGTCTCACCTTTGAACGTCCAGACTTCGAGCGTTTCGACTGTTTGCGCATCGCGTATGAGGCTGCTGCCATCGGAGGCAATATGCCGTGCATTGTCAATGCAGCGAACGAAGTGGTAAATCTCGCCTTTCGCCAAGAGCGAATCGGATATCTTGACATTGCGCGCCTCATTAGAAAAGCGATGCAGGAAGCCACATTCGTGCAGAAACCTACGTTGGATGACTATTTCCAAACAGATGCCGAAGTGAGAAAGTGGGTAGAGGCAATGATTCCCTAGCCAAAAAGCTGCCATTTTCTCCCATAGTCCAGCCACACAACTCCTATAAACAAGCAATTCTATCTCAATAGCAATCTATTCTTCTCATGGAAGTATTCCTTATTAAAG
>JABZGM010000145.1 GCA_015259235.1 Alloprevotella sp.
CATTCGGTCAAATTCTGCTACATAAAAAGTGTAGCAGTGAAGGCAAAAAGAAGGGCAAAATGAAAGGAAAAAGAAATATGAAATGAAGGTAGTAACGCAATCTCTTTCACGATATTAATCCCAATTTGCTTTTGGTCACCTCCTTTTTATTCAGGTTATTGTCTACAGCGACACTGTCGACTTTGTTGCAGATCGAGGATTCATTGTTTCCCGCAAGTATTGTTTAGAAAAGTGTGAGCTGCTTCACCTCTGCTTCTTCCTCCATCTCAAATTTCATAATGATAGAGGGTTTTGTATCGTAGAGAGCAAAAGTTGCCATTCCAGTCAAAAGGTTGAGAATAAAGTTTGAGATACTTCCGTGGCGGGTATGAACAATCTGTGCCCAATACCCCAACAAGTAAAGACAGTATTGTTCTTTATGCTTTGGTACATATCATTCTCTCATTAATTTAGTAATGAGAAGATACTTCATGCCCTCTTTGTTGTCTAAAAAAAACTCCTGTACACATGAGAATAACAACAACAATAGAACAAATGAAACTTTTTACATAACTATGACAGGCTTAATTATTCCACATTTTAAGGTCTCCTGAAGTATAACTTTGACCATACAACTCTAGCGATTGACCTGTTCTCTCTTTGCCCCGTAACTGATACCGAATGGTATAATAATTTTGATACTTCTTGTCTGGAACGACATCAAAAACGCCTGAAAGACTTACTTCTTCCTGAGTGATGTTGTTCCTTAGGATTGCTACTCCGAGCTGATCCTTTCTTTTTAATACCCCCACTATTCTTTGCACATCCAAAATGCTGAAATCGGAAGGTAGTTGATGTACCCACCTTTGATCTTTTGCTATTTCATAACGACGAGACTCACCCCAACCGTTCGCTCCATAAGGCAGATAGAAGTATAGTTGATACTTAAAATCTGGGAGCTTTTCTTTAGAATCAGACAATAAGACATAAGAGAATATATACCCTTCTGGAACAATAAGCATACTCATGTCCACATTAGTATATTGGGGGTCATAACCATGATAAGCAGGGTCATAGATTCTGCAAACTTCATACTTAGTTGAGTTTACATTGCAATAACCAGAGACAGATTTTCGCTTGCTAAACAAATATTCCTCCAATCTATTTCCCGAATTACAACTCGTAAAAAAGATCGATAGAGTGGCGACAAGCAATGGTACTAATTTATATTTCATCATACGTACTTTATTTTATATAGGTGAAACGAATAGGAAGATACTGAATGAGCTTTTTGTCTGAGTTTTGCAACTCCAACAGGTACACTAACTGTCGATAAAACTTCATTATTGTTTCTTCTTGGGCATAATGTGAAAGCGATACTGCACACCGAGCATCACGTAGTGGGGCAGGGCGTTAATCCACGTTTCGGTGCGACCTTGACCATTGATGCTGTATTGCAGGTTGCTGATTTGCGAGAGCATATCAATGGCGGTGAGCTTGACTACCAGGTTGCCGCGCATCAATAGTTTGGAGAGCGAGGCGTTCCACACCCAGTGGGTCGTGTTGAGCGTCGCATCATTGTAGCCACGACGAGCGTAGAAGTTCATATCGGTGCCAACCTCCCAATCTTGAGGCAGGTGGAAAAGACCACTAGCTTTGGCTGTGTAGTCTACAGCGTCGGTGGATGGGAAGTTACGCAGTTCCGAGCGACTGCGTAACCAAGAGACGCGACCTTCCAGCCCAACTCGGTTATTGCCAGATTGGTAAGTTAAGCCTAAATGCTGCGAGAGGGTGAGGTTGCGCACCACAGAGCGCGTCATCTCATCGGTGTCGGTGGTGAAGTCTGCAGAATTGAGGTAGTAGGCTGCACTAGTACCTTGCAGTTGGAAAGCCTCTTTCTTGCCCAATGGCGTAGAGTATTGCAGTGAGGTATTTGCGTTCCAGTTGCCGTCAATGTTTTGCGGTGTCCACTTGGTGATGCCAGTGTGGCGCTGGTATTGACGTGCGTAGGCAATGGCGCGATCCGTGCGTCCATATCCCGTGCTGAAAGAGATATTGCTGTGCGTGCTGTGGTGTTGATAGGAATAATACCCATTGACGCTGTGCGATAGTGAGCGGCGCAGGTTGGGATTGTTGGCGTAGATGTTGGTCGGGTCGCTATCGTTTACTGTTGGCAACTGATAGTAGATGCTAGGGATGCCTTCGGAGAAAGCATAACTTATTTTGGCTTCCTTTGCACTAATGCCAGTCTTGTATCTATATTGGAGCGAGAGCGCAGGAGAGAACTCATGTGCCCATCGTATGAGAGTCGTGTCTAATTGGTGCTTCAGATAGTGCAATGACTCACGACGTACATTGCTCGCCAATTTGAGATTGACGTTATATTGTCTTTCTACGTTGATGTTGGGTTGATACACATAATCCATTTCCACTCCTGGGGAATAGGTGTCTTGTGTATAAACGGAGTGTACACTATTATTCAAATCTTGTTGCAATACCTCAGGACGAATGGCAGAAGGGGGTAAGAGCGAGGTCATCGCTCCATTAGCAAGTTGTTCGCGCAACTTCCAATAGTTGTCGTCTTGCTTATTGTATTGGCGACCATAAGTGGCACGGAATTGTACGATTCCATAGTGTCCATTTTGAGGATTATAAGGCATCAAAGAGAGAGAGTATGCAGCTCCTCCATTGATGTTGTAGGAGGTGGATGCCCCATCTTGACGTTGGCTAAGACGATCGCCCGTGCCATCGGCATGCGTCTGAAAGTCTGAGAAACGATGCGTTGCCATGAGTGGTCGGTCTGGGTTGTGTCTGTACTCTCCATTCATTCCTATCTCGAGATTATCCCCCAAGTCGGGGAAGGAAATAGTAGCACCACCATTTAGTCTTCCAATGAACCATCCTGAGCGTCCTTCTTTCTCTTGATTAGTACTATTGAGCAGATGTTGTGCCAGTGAAGAGCGTAGGCCGAGAGGAGAGTAGAGGGAGTCAAGGGATGCCAATCGGTAGTTTTCATGGATATTAGCCTTGAAGCTTGCTGTGCGCAAGAGAGAAGTGTAGTCATTGCGCAGATAGTCAATGGAGGGAGCAAGCTGAAGATACATCTGTTCTCCAAAGTGCTGCAGCGTGTGCGACGAAATCAAGTGAAATTTCTTGTCAGTCTGCTGTGAGAGTGTACGTCCAAACACGTTGCCACTGGTATAGTAGTTCACACTACTTGTCTGTTTTTTGGTGTCCACATCTTCGTGGGTGAGCATCACGTTGCCAAACACCTTGGTCTTCCTCACCTTATAGAGATAGTCAAGACCACCCATCTTAAGGTCGAGCAAGCCGTCTTGCGGCCATCCTCCTCCCCATTGTCCCGAGGCATTGCCCGTCTGCGTGTCTTTGATATTATTGATATTGACAAAGGCCGCCAGCCGCAGGCGATCGGAGTATCCCAAACCGAAAGCCTTGCCCAAATAGCGATCGGAGGGTACACCATAGTGAGCTTCAGCGTTGCCCATCCAGCCTGTGGAGTAGGCTTTCTTGAGCTGAACGTCCATCACCATATGTTCGTCTTCGTTCGGTAGCTTCTTTCCATTTGTTGCCCGACGACGAAGGTAGGCATCATTGGCTGCGCGGTCGTAGACCTTGATATTCTTCACGGTGTAAGCAGGTAGATTTTCCAAAGCTACCTTTGGCGTACCAGCGAAGAAGTCCTCGCCATTGATCATTAGGCTCTCTATATGCTTGCCGTTCACTTTGATTTGTCCGTTTTTGAGTTCTGCACCAGGGAGCTGTGCCACCAGCGCATCGAGCATCGAACCATTTGCCAACTCAAAAGCCGCAGCATCGTAGACCAAGGTATCACCACGCATCACCATTTTAATGTGCGTAGCTTTCACTACAGCCTCGCCCAGCTTGTAGTCTTTGGCTTTGCTCATTTGGATTGTACCGATGCCAAACGCCGAATTGCGGCGTGTGCGCACCAGAAATTGTTTCTCTGTATTTTGGTAACCCTCTTTGCTGATTCGCAGTGTATATCGTCCTGGTTTATATTCAAACTCCAAAGAGTGCACACCGCTATTGGTGTCGTGAATAGCGAATTCTTGAAATGGCACCGCAATGCTGTCTTGGAAGAAAAGCGCGAACTTGGGTTGCATAATCACTTCCTCTGTTACCACCTGTCTGAGTTCAAAAGTGACGAGTGCTTTCTGCTGCGCATAACTGCTGCTAACGGTGAGCCACATCAACAAAAGAATGACGGAAGCTGCAAAAAGTCTTTTATGTTCCATAGTTTGACCTATACGCATCTTTTTATTGTATTTTACTGTGTAGGCACGAGTGAAAAAGCTGCACTTCGTTTTTGAATGTATAACTAGATATGAAAACTCTCGCATGGCATACGGCGTGGCGTTTGTCTTTACCGAATCCTGTTGAAGCGAAATACCCCTTTTATGTAGGGAAGAACCTTTGTGTCAAAGTTGAGTGCAACAGAATCAATCATCAGAAAATACAAGGAAAGGGTTGTTTTACCATCTGTGAGGATGAGTTTTCTTCCTCGTGTATATAGATTCTCAAATTTCGTAGATTGCAAACTCAAAGGGTAGCTAGCCATGATCCAGGCGTTGGCGGTTTCTAATGCAGCTTGTCTGCCATAGGATTGAACAAAGTTGCTGAGTTCAACACGATCGTAGTCGGTGAATCCTTGATAAGGATGTCCATAAGAGAAATCGCTTTTGATACGTCTGAAATCAAGATATTTGAGATCTGCCAACTTAGAAGTATCCTTGTTGCTGGTGTCAAAGGCATATTTATCATCTAGGACAACGAGATAGTTTGTCAGGATGATGAAGCCCTTGTCTTCTTTCGGACGAAGGATGCGATCCACCTTTCCCATAAAGCAGTTGTAGAATCTTTCGCCAAGTGGATGTAGGAATCCATAATTAAAGGGGATAGAGGGTTCGTTATCCTTCGTAAAGGGGGTGTAGAGGTAATTGCCTTTGTTTTCTACATTAAATCTCTGATGGAGGAGAATCGTGTCGGCATACTCTTCCAAAGCTGGTGGTAGGTAGACTGCATTTCTTTTGAGCTCTCTTTTGCTGGCTTCGGCATTGATGCTCTCTGTTTTTTGAGCATAGCTATTTGCTCCCATCATAAAACAGAGCGCAAAGAAAAATGCGAATGCAGTCTTCAAGATATTCATAGCGAATGGATTTTTAGTATTTCCAATCTGAGTAGGTTCCTTTAGGGAGAGTGCCGCTCCAACCAGTCTGCGGGTTATAATAATCTGCTGAACCATCAGCGTTGGGGCAGATTACAACTGCGTGCGCAAGTCCTCTGACACAGTGTCCGTATATTTTTTCGACATTATAATCTGGATTGATTCCGATAGAGAGAGTTGTCTAAATCGGGAGTTTATTCCTGTGTCAGCTGCAACCAAACGCATTGGAGCCCTTGTTGCTGTGATGGAGATTTCTACATCCACTGTTTCGGGATAATGAATGACAACACTTGAATTTGTACTTTTATTGCTGCTTATAGATGGAGCAAAGATGTATAT
>JABZGM010000146.1 GCA_015259235.1 Alloprevotella sp.
GTGGAAAGGGCTTATCAAGTGTCGCTCACTATTATATCGAGTTTTTCATCAATGCGTTTCGCTTCTTTTCATGGTCACCGACAGAGTTTCTCGCGAGTCCTCCTCAAATGCTGAAACGCGCGTTCTTGCGTCTGAAGTTCTGGAAGTAATCAGGTTATAGCAAACAAAAAAGTCCGTGTCAAACCCAAGTTTGACACGGACTTTTTGTTTTATCAAGGAAAAGCCTAAGCAAATTACGTTCAGCAGAACTGATATTGCCTTACGTTTCCATAATTTATTGCTGTTGCAGGAGTAGCAGTAGAATTACATCACACCGTCAGCGCGAAGTTTCTCTTGCCACTTCCATGCAGAAGAGAGCGCTTCTTCGAGGGTATGAACAGCTTTCCAACCAAGCACCTTGTTGGCTTTGTCAACATTACCCCAAACTTGTTCGATGTCTCCAGCACGACGAGGTACAACCTTGTAGTTGAGCTTCACACCTGTGCACTTTTCAAAGGTGTTGATGAGTTCAAACACACTCACGCCGTTACCCGTACCGACATTGAAGATTTCCACAGGTTCATCGTTCTTACCTTCCACGATGCGCGCCATAGCTGCCACGTGCGCTTTGGCGAGGTCCACCACGTAAATGAAGTCGCGGATGCAAGAACCGTCGGGAGTGTTGTAGTCGTCACCAAAGACAGCGAGTTGTTCGCGGATGCCGATAGCAGTTTGTGTGAGATAAGGAATGAGGTTAGCAGGTGTGCCGTTGGGCACTTCGCCAATGAGTGCTGTGGGATGAGCACCGATGGGGTTGAAGTAGCGAAGAATGATTGCTGAGATGGGCGCACCACTGTGAATGAAATCTTGAATGATTTCTTCGTTCACTTGCTTCGTGTTGCCATAAGGAGATTCCGCCTTCTTGATAGGAGCTTGTTCGCTCACAGGAAGGTCCTTAGCATCAGGTTGACCATAAACGGTGCATGAAGAAGAGAAGATAATGCCCTTCACATTGTATTTAGGCATTAACTTGAGCAAGTTGATGAGACTCACGAGGTTGTTCTCGTAGTATTTAAGAGGTTGCTCCACGGATTCACCGACAGCCTTAGAAGCTGCAAAGTGGATAATACCCTCGATGCCAGGGTATTTTTGGAATACACCTTCGAGAGCAGGAAGGTCGCAGCAGTCCACTTGTTCAAAAGCAGGACGCACGCCGCTAATTTTTTCGATGCCTTCCACAACTTCAGCCTTTGAATTGCTCAAGTTGTCAATGATTACCACATCATAGCCTGCGGCTTGAAGTTCAACGGTGGTGTGCGAACCAATAAAGCCCGTACCACCAGTGACAAGGATGGTCTTTTTCATATAGAATGTTTGTCGTTAATTGACTATTTAGCGAGGGCAGACACTCACGTGAAAGCTCTATGCCATGAAGCTGTGAATACCTTTTGTTTATTGGTCGAAGATTCTGCTTCATGCCCCTTCATTTATGCAGCAAAGTTACGATTTTATTTCATTCTATATGCCGAAGAATTCAGTTTTTTATGCTGCTAACTACAGAAATATTCACTTTTTCTGTGGATGTCTCTCACTTCCCTAAAATGAGCGCTCGAAGGTTTGCCTATTCTGCTTGGATTTCTTAACTTTGCTGTTACTTATTTTTTTAGAATACATCATCGATACAGATATAACACTTTATGCTAGCGTTCCTTCAACTGGTTGCCACAGACCTTCTCCATAAATTTGGGCACGACCTAAGTAAGGTGGTGGTGGTGTTCCCTAATAAGCGTGCATCGCTGTTTTTGAACGATTATCTTTCAGCACAAGCGTCTCAACCTATTTGGGCACCTCGATACATCACCATCAATGAACTTTTTCGTGCTTTTGGCGATCGAAACATCAATGATCCCATTGACACCATCTGCCGTGTGCACCAGCATTATGTAAAAGCCACAGGAGATAGGGTTTCGCTCGACAATTTCTATGGATGGGCAGAGCGTTTACTCTCTGATTTTGATGATGTAGACAAAAACATTGCAGATGCAAGTGCGCTCTTTCAGAATATCCGTGATTTACGAGAGTTGGAGCGTACCGACTATTTGACGGAGGAGCAAACAGAGGTGTTGCAGCGATTTTTTAAGGAGTTTGATCCCGAGCATCAAAGTGAGATTCGCGAGCGGTTCAGCAGATTGTGGAATGCACTTCTGCCCATTTATGAGCAACTCAATGCAAAACTCGCTTCCGAAGGATTAGCCTATGAAGGCGCAGCTTTCCGTCGCACGGTAGAGCGACTCAAATCTGGAGCAGTCGCACCACCTGCCCACGTAGAGAAGTACGTTTTTGTGGGGTTCAACGTGCTCGATCGAGTAGAATGGCAACTTTTCTCACAACTCCAAAAGATGGAGAAAGCGCTTTTCTATTGGGATTACGACAAATATTATTTGCCCAGCGAGAAAGAGCGTTTTTTGTCGGAAGATGACCGACAACTCAGTCCCGAAGAGCGACGTTTCAGTCAGTTGTTGTGGGAAGATGCCGAAGCAGGTTTGTTCTTGCGACAAAATCTCCAACAGTTTCCCAACGAACTTTCCGCGGAGCATTTCGATAATCTCCGTCATATTGAAAAGGTGGAGATGGTGGCAGCTTCCACCGAAACCATGCAGGTGCAGAGTGTATTGCCCTGGCTCAAGGAAAATCTCACTCCCGATGCCAAGCGCACAGCGGTAGTGCTTTGCAACGAATCTTTGTTGCAGCCCTTGCTCCATGCGCTGCCTTCCAATGTGGAAGAAGTGAATGTCACCAAAGGTTTTCCGCTCAATCACACCGCAGTATCCACCCTCGTGGAGCGCGAACTAGGAAAGTTAGAACGCCAAGCCCAAGCACCAACCACGGTGGAATCGCTTACCCATTTGGTGAAGGCTGTGGAAGAAGCGGCTCAAAAATTGGTGGTAAACTCCGAATTCGACAGCGAACGCTTTGAACACATCTTGCAGTCCGAAGCCTATGCCCAGATGAATGCCCTGCTCAATCGTCTGTTGCTCATCGCCGAGAGTGGACGTTTGATGGTCAATCCCACCACGTTGCGACGCATCGTGCGCCAGATTGTGCGTCAGTCGGTCATACCTTTTGCTGGAGAGCCCGCAGTGGGATTGCAAGTGATGGGTGTACTCGAAACGCGTTGTCTAGATTTCGAGCATATCATCATGTTGTCTGTCAACGAAGGCGTGTTGCCACAAAAGTCTAGTGACAATTCGTTCATCCCCTATCTCTTGCGCAAAGCCTTTGGACTCACCACCCCCGAGCGCAAGACCGCTGTCTATGCCTACTATTTCTATCGTCTGATACAGCGTTCCAAACGCTTGCGACTCCTTTATAATTCTTCGTCCGAGGGAATAGTGGATGGTGAAAAGTCCAGATTCTTAACCCAACTCATGGTAGAATCTCAGTTGCCCATCGAGCATATCGCACTTTCCAGTGATCCCGTTTCATCGCACGATACTCCGCAACCAGTGGAGAAGCCTGCTGATTTGATAGAACGGCTTAAAATCAAACGAAAAGATGATAAGATAGAGAAGAAGGAGCATGTATCTCTTTCGCCTTCCGACATCAACACCTATCTGCGCTGCCAACTTCGCTTTTATTATGAGCGCGTGCTTGGCATTCAGCAGCCTAAACCTGATGCAGAAGAAGTGCAGCCCAACACACTGGGTACGATTTTCCACACTGCTGCTGAGTTGATTTATAAAAATCTCCTCGAACAACGTGGTGGAAATGGGGACAGCGACCACTTTAAGAACATGGTGGCTCATCCAGAGTTTTTACAAGGTTATATTAGGGAGGCTATCGACAAAGAGAAGGTGAAATATACCCCTTTGCTGCTCAACATTATCGAGATTTTCCTCCAGTCACTTCTTGAGCATGATGCGAAATATCCTGATTTTCGTATCCAAGCCTTGGAAAGCTATCACACGATGTGGCTCAATCTTCCCTCGTCAGCACCCATCTCTCAAGTTGCCATCGGAGGAATCATCGACCGATTAGACACCATTATCTATGATGGACAAGAGCGACTCCGTGTTGTCGACTATAAAACTGGAGGACAAATTGAGGACGCTAAAGAATTGGAGGAACTATTCTCCATTCGTGGTTCCAAGCAAAAGCACTATATGCTGCAAACTTTCATCTATGCAGCGATGCTAGTGGATGAGTTTGAACGTCTGCAAAAGGGAGAAAGTGTGCCCAATTTATCTGCTGAGCTGTCTCAGCTCCCCATAGCTCCCTCGTTGTTCTTTGTCCACAGACTCCGCAAAAAGAACTATTCGCCTTATTTGCAAGTAGGTACAGAGAAGGTCTTAAATTTTCGAGCTATATCCCCTGAATTTCGTGAACGATTAGGAGAATTAGTGGCTGAAATCCTAAATCCAAATCTACCCTTTGAACCCAGCACCAAAGAGGTGCAGATGTGTAATACTTGCCCCTACTATTCTTTATGCTACCAATAAACTGACTCCATTATGCTTTCTATATCCGTTTCTTCCGAATTTTCTGAGCGTGTGCCCCAATTTAGAGGAGCATTCCTCGAAGTCACTGTGCAAAATTCTGCCACTTCTCCCGAACTTTGGGCTGAAATCGAAGCAAGTTGCGAAAAATTACAAGCCGATTTCACCACCGACACCATCAAATCACGCTCGAGCATTGCTGCCACGCGCGCAGCTTATAAGGCTTGTGGCAAAGACCCTTCTCGCTATCGTCCTGCCAGTGAACAACTTTCCCGCCGTGTCTTGCAGGGAAAAGGCTTGTATAGTGTAGATACTTTGGTGGATCTTGGCAATTTGGTGTCTATTTTTAGTGGTTATCCCACGGGACTGCTTGATGCCGACAAAATCGTGGGAGAATCTGTGGAGTTGGGCATAGGCAGAGCGGACGAACCCTATGAAGGTATTGGACGTGGCACACTCAACATCGAGGGACTTCCCATCTACCGCGATGCGGTGGGTGCCATTGCTTCGCCCACTTCCGATAGCACGCGCACTATGCTCTCACCCACTACGAGCCGTCTGCTTTTCATCATCAACGGTTATGATGGTGATGAGCAACTGCTGCAAGAGAGTATTGACCTAGCACAAGACTTGCTCCAACGCTATGCCCACGCAGGAGAAGCGAGAGTCGTGAATTTCTAACTTCGTGTAACTCTAGCATCGACCCTTTTCTTTGTGGAGATGCTACGGCAACTTGGTTTTGTGTTGCTGTGTTAACCTCTGTCACAGCACAGCCCTCAATAATCCCAAATCGGTCATCAGACCATTATAGTACATAATTCATCCCCCTCAACACCTTTCGGTGCTGAGGGGGATGTCTGTATAGAGAGGTCTATGTCGTCAAAACATTGTAGTTGCTTGCGCCGAGGTGGAAGTGGCAAAGCCTATTCTTCTTCCTTTTGAGCATGCTCAGCGATAAGCGCTTGTTGGATGTCGCCCGAAACAAGTTCGTAGCTAGCAAACTTCATGATGAAGGAAGCGCGTCCACCAGTGAGGCTAGAGA
>JABZGM010000147.1 GCA_015259235.1 Alloprevotella sp.
CGCTGGAGCTACCCCCGTGATTTATCAGCACGTCTTCACACAAGCCTAGACTTAGCTGCCCTAGAAAACTAGAGATGCTAGAGCTCCTAGAAATCTAGAACATCTAGCATCTAAGCTCTAACGTCTAAAGTCTACCCTCTAATGTCTAAAACCCTACAAGTTGCCATTCTCCTTGCCGGAGGTTCGGGTCATCGCTACGGAGCAGACTGTCCCAAACAGTTCGTTCGCATCGGAGAACGCACCGTCTTAGAGCATAGTCTTGCCGCTTTTGAGCAATCACCGCACATAGATGCCGTGGTGGTCGTCTCGCATCCTCAGCATCTCGATGAGGTGCGTCAACTCCTTCCCCCATCTCAGCACCCCAAACTCCGTGCAGTGGTGGCAGGAGGGGCAGAGCGACAGGACTCTACCCTCAATGCACTGCGCGCACTAGAGCAAGTCACCGACCTACCCTTGGAGCAGCTCCGCATTCTCATCCACGATGCAGTGCGACCGGCTGTGAGTCAAGCCGTGATTGAGCGCGTTTGCACTGCGCTCGACTCACATGCTGCCGTCAATCTCGTAGTACCAGTGACAGACACCTTGTTGGAAATAGACGAAAACGGCACCACAGCAGCCATGCCTTCGCGCGCTCGTTTCCGCCGTGTGCAAACTCCACAAGGGTTTCAGGCTGACACCCTACAACACGCCTATGATGTTGCCCTCACCGATCCCAACTTTCAAGCTACAGACGACTGCGGTGTGGTGTTTCGTTATCTTCCCAATGTCGAAATTGCCTTGGTGGAAGGCGAACAAAGCAACATCAAACTCACCTATCCCGAAGACTACCACGTGCTGCACCATCTTCTCGTGAAATCCTAATCCAATCGCGAGCTACCCTCGGCAGCACCACAGACACTCATCTGTAGTGCTTCGCCCGTCTTCTCCCACTTCTCCTAAACTCTTGCTTCAATGAATCTCACCCCTCTCGTTCGTCGCTTCTTCGCCCATCGCGTGCGCACCATACAGTCCTATCCCGAACAAGGAGAAATGCTGCAACGCCAAGTGTTGGCACGCTTGATTCGTCAAGCCACACACACCGCCTTTGGCGAACGTCACGATTTCAGTTCCATCACCTCCTATGAGAGTTTTGCACAGCGCGTCCCCCTCAACGACTATGAGAGTCTGAAAACCGACATCGACCGCATGCGCCACGGAGAGTCTAACATCCTCTGGCAAGGAAAAGTGCGCTGGTATGCTAAATCTTCTGGTACTACGAACGACAAGAGCAAGTTTATCCCTGTCAGCAACCAAGGACTCCAACAACTGCACTATGCTGGTGGTCGAGATTCTGTCGCACTCTATCTGCACCACAATCCCGAGAGTCGACTCTTCACGGGTAAATCGCTCATTCTTGGAGGTAGTCACCAACCCAACTACGATTCTACCACTTCGCGTGTGGGAGATTTGAGCGCGATTCTCAACGAAAATGCCTCACCCTTCGTGCGTCTGTTTCGCGTGCCCTCCAAGCGCGTGGCACTTTTGGAAGATTTTGAGCAAAAACGCGACCTCATCGCACAAGAAACTCTCCGCGCTAACGTTACCTCTATAGCTGGTGTGCCTTCGTGGATGATGGCAGTGCTCATGCGCTTGATGGAGATTTCGGGTGCAAAAGACCTCACCGAGGTGTGGCCCAACCTAGAAGTATTCTTCCACGGTGGAGTGGCTTTCACCCCCTACCGCGAACAATACCTGCGCCTCATCCCTTCCGACAAGATGCACTACATGGAAACCTACAATGCTTCGGAAGGATTCTTCGGACTCCAAACCGATCCTGCCGATAAGTCCATGGAATTCATGCTCGACTACGACGTCTTCTATGAATTTATCCCTCTCGAAGAAGTTGGCAGCGACAATCCCACCATTCTCCCCATCTGGGAAGTGGAGGCAGGTCGCAACTATGCCCTCGTCATCTCCACCTCGTGTGGTCTTTGGCGTTACCAAATCGGCGACACTGTGCGCTTCACCCAAGTGCGCCCTTGGAAGTTCATCATCTCTGGTCGTACCAAGAGTTTCATCAATGCCTTTGGTGAAGAACTCATGGTGGACAATGCCGAACAAGGTCTCAAAGCTGCCTGCGAAGCCACGGGAGCAGAAGTGAGCGAATACACCGCAGCCCCAGTGTTTATGGATGCTGAAGGCAAATGTCGCCACCAGTGGGTCATCGAATTCCGTCGTGCTCCAGAGGATGTAGCAGCTTTCGCTCGCCATCTCGACCAAGCCTTGCAGCGCATCAATTCGGACTATGAGGCGAAACGCTACAAGGATATTACGCTCCAAGAACTAGAAATCGTGCCTGCCCGCGCCAATCTCTTCAACGATTGGCTCAAGAGCCGCGGCAAACTGGGTGGACAACACAAAGTGCCTCGCCTGAGCAATACGCGCGACATCATCGAACAGATTCTGGCTTTAAATGTATAATATGAAAAGATTAGCTCTTTTCCTCCTCGCCCTAGTAGGACTCTCCGCCCTCATCTCTGCCTGCGCCAACCAAGGTTCGGGACCTGATGGCGGACCCTATGACGAAACTCCACCACACATCGTGGGAATGACTGCCCCGGAGCGGCTGCAAAACGGCAAGCGCACCAAGTTCTCTCTGGTCTTCAATGAGTTAATCAAGGTGGATAATCCCACGGAGAAAATCATCGTGTCACCTCCGCAGATTGAAACGCCCGAGATTAAAGTGTCAGGACGTCGCATCACCGTGGAATTGCTCGACTCGATGCGCCCCAACACCACCTACACGGTGGACTTCTCTGATGCCATCACAGACAACAATGAGGGAAATCCGCTCGGACAATACACCTACATTTTCTCCACAGGTCAGACCACCGACACCATGCAAATGTCGGGCTATGTGCTCAACGCCGAAGATCTCGAACCGGTCAAAGGCATCCTAGCGGGGCTCTATCAGCAGCACAATGACAGTGTCTTCGGCAAGCGTGCTTTCGATCGCGTAGCCCGCACCGATGCTTCGGGATTTTTTTCCATCAAAGGGGTTTCTGCCGAAAAAGACTATACGCTCTATGCCCTACAAGATGCCGATGGTGACTTCCACTACACCCAACCGAGTGAAATGGTGGGATTTCTCCACAGCAACCTCCGCGCTGGTGCTTTCCGCGACACACGCTATGACACACTGTGGGTGGACTCTGTGCGCTACGACTCCATTCGCATCATTCCCTACACCCATTTTACGCCCGATGACTTGGTGGTGCGTGCCTTCAAGATGGATGTCAATACACGCCACTATCTCAAAGCGCAACGCGATGTGCCCGAACTCTTCACCACGTTCTTCACTGGTCCTAGTCGCAACCGCCCCACCATCAAGGGACTAAATTTCGATGCCACCAAAACCTTTGTGGTCAATGCCTCAGCCGGCAACGACACCATCTCCTATTGGCTGGCTGACACCACGCTATTGCGACAAGACACCCTGCGATTTGCCTATACCTACGACAACTGGGACGACTCTCTGGCGCAGATGCTACCGAAGACCGACACCCTCGAACTCACTCCCAAAATCACCTTCGCAAAGCGCGCTGCCAATGAAGCGAAAGAATTAGCAAAATGGCAAAAGCAAAAAGAAAAGCGTGAAAAACGCGGTGATTTTTCACAGTCTAAACCACCAATGGTGGCACTGCAACTCCGCACCGACGTGAGTGGTTCCCTAGTGCCCAATCGCAACATCCTCATCCAGTTCGATCAACCGCTACGCTCATTCGACCGCAAAAAACTCCATCTGCAACTGAAGAAAGACAGCACTTACCACGATGCACCTTATGAGTTAGACACCATCCCCAACAACATACTGGCTTATCGACTGCGCGCTGAGTGGCGACCCGCACAGGAATACCAGTTGGTCATCGATTCCGCTGCCATGACGAGTCTATACGATCGGGTAAATCTTTCCACCAACAACAAATTTTCCATTGCCAAACTCGAAGAATTTGGCACCATATTTTTGTCGCTTTCCAATGCTGACACTGCCACCATTGTGCAACTCCTCGGTTCTGATGGAAAACCCATAGACCAAGTGAAGGTCAAAAACAACCGCGCTGAGTTCTACTACGTCAAACCGGGTAAGTACTTCTTGCGTTGCTTCTTCGACCACAACGGTGACGGCAAGTGGACAACTGGAAGTATCTCCCCTCGTCGCGACCCAGAAGAAGTCTACTACTTCCCCAAAGAAATCGAAGCGCGCGCCAACTGGGACACCAATGAATCGTGGGATGTCACTGCTCTTCGCTTAGATAAACAAAAACCTGATGCGCTTGTCAAGCAGCGCAAAGACAAACAGCGTAACGACACTCACCAGCGCAATTTGGAACGCCTCAGACAGCGAGGAGAATAACCACAGCCCCCCTCTCCTACAAGGTACTAGCGATTCGCACTATTACCTATTACAATATATTCCCCTCGAAGCCGACAGAGAAGCCCCACTTTTCTCTGAACTCTTCGAGGGGAATCAAATAAAATAGCCTATGAAACTCGTTATTGACGATAAGATCCCATTTATTCACGGACTAGCCGAACAGTTCGGCACGTGTGTTTATCGTCCAGGATCGGAGATTTCTCCTGCAGATGTGCAAGATGCCGATGCACTCATCGTACGCACGCGCACACATGCCAATGAAGCCCTGCTCAAAGGCAGCAAGGTGCAACTCGTGGTCACCGCCACCATCGGACACGATCACCTTGAAAAGGAATATCTGGCGCAAGCCGGCATCAAATGGCACAACTGCCCAGGGTGCAATGCAGAGAGTGTGGCGCAATATGTCCGCAATAGTCTTTGGCGCGCCATGCTGGCTGGTCATCTTTCTCCCAATCCCCAAGACACCTGTGTGGGTATCGTTGGCGTGGGTCACGTGGGATCTGCCGTTTCACGCGCCCTCCGCGCCGAAGGCTTTCGCACCCTCCACTGCGACCCTCCCAAAGGTGAACCTGCCACCCTCGCAGATCTAGCGCGCGAATGTCAAGTGATCACCCTGCACACTCCTCTCACCACCGAAGGAGAGCACGCCACCTTCCATTTGGCAAATGCCGAATTCTTCGCTTCCCTCCGTCAATGCCGCGTGTTCATCAACGCTGCTCGCGGTGAATGCACCGACACACAGGCACTTAAGGCGGCTATTCGCTCTGGAAAAGTGACTTGTGCCGTCATCGACACATGGGAAAACGAGCCCAACATAGACCGCGAACTCCTAGATCTAGCCTTTATTGCCACGCCACACATCGCAGGCTATAGCGCAGACGGCAAAGCCAACGGCACACGAATGAGTTTGCAACACATCGCCCAGCACTTTTCTCTCACTGCTCGTCCCGATCTTGAAGTGCAACCTCCCACCCTTCCACAAGGTTTCGACTATGCACAAGAGGTCATATCGCAGCTCCCTGCTTCATTC
>JABZGM010000148.1 GCA_015259235.1 Alloprevotella sp.
GCCTAATGCCGCAGAGTTTGATCCCAACCGTCGTTACGATTGCCTCATTTGGTTTTATGTGCCTGAATTCTTAAAGCAAAATCAAGCAACCGATCCTGTAACGCCTGGTTTTGTGGACGGAGTGACTCATCTATCTTTTGAAAAAACAGATGGTAAGGTTACCAATGTGGGGATCTGGCAACCGAGTTTTGAGGATGGTGCTAAAAAGGTGTACAACGACGGAGCAAATAGCAAGTACTTTGTACTTCCCAGTGCAGCAGACTATTCTAAGTATTCTGTCGTTCGTAACAGTTTCTATGACATCACGGTGAGATATTCAGCTTCAGAATTGCGCTTGAACTATAAGGTGCTTCCTTGGGGTGAAGGCGATAAATGGGGAACTTATGTGCAAGATGCGTATAATGTCTTTGTGGTAGACCGCACTTTTGCTAAAAACCTTACCGACATTTGGCTCACCACCGCTTCTTCGCGCTTGCTCAACGGAGAGAGCATCACACTCAAGGCAAAAGCAGGCTACAAGTTTGTGGACACCGATGGGACGGAAAAAGACGAAGTGACCTATGGCACTGGTGCGGATGAAAATAAATTCCGCCATCGTCGTAAAATCCAATTGAAAGCCCCTGCACGCATTGCCGCTGGTACAGCAGTCTTTGACGTGCTCAGCGGTGGAGTTGTAAAATATACAGTAACAGCTACAGAGTAATGAAACTACTGAAATCTTTTTTCTCTAGCATTTTCGCACTCGTGATTGTGCTATCAACCAATGTCGCCTGTAAGGGTTATGACGCTGAAGAGCCTGCTAAGGCACTGACCATTCACATCGCTCGTCAAAACTATGCAAACCGTGAAGTGCGTGCAGCCTATACCAATGTTGAAGAAGATAACATCCAAACACTCACAGTGCTCTTTGTCGATGCAAATGGCAACCTCGTGAAGTATGGCGCAAACCGCGAACTCACGTATAAGTTTGACACCAATGGAGCGTTTGGTCTCAGTCCTACTTGGAAAGACAATAATGCCGATTCTCACACACTCGTTCTCAATGAAGTGAAGGACTATGTGTTTAAGAATGTGCAAATGTATGTGCTTGCTAATATTAAGCAAGATCTCTACACCAAGCTCCACAATGGCACCATCACCACTAAAGCTGCCCTCGATCAAGAAAATCATCAAACGCTTCCAGAAAACAAAGCGAACGAAATGCCTAAGCCTTTCTTGATGACTGGGCTATCTCAGGCTTTCAGTTGGAATGGTGATGTAGACAAAGAGGTTGATGTAGAACTCAAACGTGCCATTGCAAAGGTGAAGCTCGTGTTGCACTACGAATGGGACAAACTCAAGTATGTAAGTGACCAAGCCACCAACACGGACCATTTTACGCTCATGGATTTCGGTGCACAAACGCATGTGGGAGTCAAAATAGCCAATCATCCTGGTGTGAACAGCGCAGAATTGAAATTTGAGGAATTCGACCCTGCTAAGAAAACTGCTACGTACACCTTCTATCTCAATGAGTACGACTTGACAAATGCAGCTACTGCCGCCGATGATTTGGCACCTTACATTTTGCTCAAGCTCACCTCTGTTGACGATAAAAACTATAGTCTGAACAAGGGTGTTGCAGCTAGTGCCGATGCGCTTCAACTCGACACTTACTACCGTTTGGCTTTCCCGCTCACCATTGAGCGCAACAATTTCTACACCCTCCATGCCTACATCAAAGAGGCGGGTTCTGATGGTAAGGAAGGTGCGCGTACCCTCCATTTCAAACTCAAGGTTGACCCCTGGCACATCGACAATATGAACTTCGCTCCGGGTTATCTTCGTGCTGATTTTGCACCTTGGGAAGAAGGGGAAAACCTCTAGTCCTACGTCAATATTGTTTTAGACAATCGTCTTTCTCATAACAACATACATCATGACGATGAAATATATCCTATCATTTTCTCTTGCACTCTGCACCCTTGCCAGTTGCCAAAGCAATGACGCGATGGAAGAAACGCTGCACAGTGCTAAAGAAGTTGTGCGAAACAATGTTTTCCGCTTGAAACCACTCAAGCACTCTGCCAAGACGCCACAAATCAACCAAGACGCTGCGGAGGCTGAAGACCAGGTGTCGTCTGTGGTCATTGCTGGTAAAGCTGCCACACAATATGATGCGGCAAAGGCTGAAATCAAAATTCCTAGTGCCAACCGCACGCGCAACTATACCTTTGTTGCAAATCTTAGCGAAACTGACGGTGCAGAAATCGCAGCTTCTGCCGACAAATATACCACTGCGGAATATAAAACAGCTGACTATCTCCGTGGATACAATGGTAATGATGCAAAGAAAGTCATTCCTATGGTAGCCACTTTGGAAAATGTACGTCCCGACCAGTTCGTAGCTTCCACTGAAGCCGGCGCCACTGAATATGACTACGTCTACAACAACGGAGATGTGATCCTCAAACGTGTTTTTTCTCGCGTTGAGTTTGAAACCTTCCCACTTCCAGCAGATGTCACTGTCACTGCACTCAAGGTGGTCAATGTTCCAGGTAAATTCAGCCTCGCAGCTCCCATTGAGAATTACGACCAAAAGAATGCTGCCGATGCTACGAATTATCCCTACGTGGAGATTCCCTTGCAGTTCACCATGGATAAGACTCGTCGCATCAAGCAAGTCTTCTATATTCCAGAGCATGCGGTGTCTAATCCTCAGTTTCAAGACAAGGATGTCCACAGCATGACGTGCATCTCCATGACCTACACGCAAGGGGGTAAAACCCAAGAAGCGCGTTTGAAGATTGCCAGCACCGACGCTGGTAAACACGGAGCTCTCCACGAGTCGCACAATGGTCAAGTGGTGCGCAACACCGTCTACCGCTGTTGGATTGACCTCGAACGCGTGCGCTCCTTTGGAAGTACCGAATACTGGTGGGCTAACTAATACTCCTCAGCGTATCGATTGGGCAACGTTGCCCATCCTTTCACAGAAACATCCATTTTAATCTAAAAACGACATAGAGTATGAAACGAATACTCTCCTCATTATTTGTTGCTCTCACCCTTCTTTTGGTGGGAGGTGCTTTCACCACCTCTTGTAGCAATGAACTCCTCTCATATCAAAAAGGAGATAGCACTCCTCATGCCTTTACTGTGCAATTAAGTACTGGGTTTGAATTGCCAGAAATCAAAGAACTGGATTCTTCTATGGCAACACGTGCTGTAACTGATAAAGTGAATCTCATTTATAAAGTAGAGGATAGTAAAAAGCGTAAAGTCACCGTAGATAATGGTGGAGCATCTTCTACTGTAGCTAAATTTGCGCATCTTAATCGCACTTTAGTTGTAGAGCGTTATCAAACGATGAAGTTTCTCACAGTTCTTCGTGCAAAGAATCGCAAAGACATTGTCTACTATGATTATTCCGATTGGAAATATGATAAAGCAACTGATAGATGGATTAAGGAAGCCATAAGTGTGCCTTTATCGGCAGGATTCAAAATGAATGATGAGATTGAAGTTCGTCTTGCCGCTGGTGGTGAAATCACTGTAGCTGATGATCAAAAAAGTGCTAGCATCAAGGTTACACCCAGTATACACCATGAAGTCCATTTCAACACGGAAGAAGCGCAAAAGATGGAGCTGCCTATTCCATACATATCCGATTGGCATGATCTGACTTATGATGATAGTTCTGTACAGATGATTTTGGCATCTGGTCGCAATAATTCTATTCCAGTTAAGCCCCAAGGCATTTTGATGCTTGCGTCTGTACGCAATAATATGAGTATTCCTGTGACGTTGGGTGGTATCCGTTTCAAGAGTAATGCACTCGAGTATGGTGGTACGTTCAATCTTGCTGGTGATAATGTGCAGTTTACAGAAAGCAATGAGAACCTTCAACTCATAACAACTAAATCTACTAAAGACGTATACAAGAATCTCAAGATTATGTTCCATCAGCCTCTCAGTCTTAAAGCGAATATGGGTGAGAAGAGCGATATCGTGTTAGTGTTGACATGGGCATATCCTCGAACTGAGAAATTTCTTGGTCGATCATGGGATACAGGGGGCAACAACCTCGAGAGACAGTTGTTTGGACAAGTTCATATCTATGCTGAAGATGTGTTTGATGAAAACGGAAAAGAAGTCACTAAGCCCAACTATGAGATTGTACCTATAATGGGGACTTCTAATATATTGAGAAGTGGATACTCTTATACTTTCAATTGTGAACTTTATGATCAGCCAAACCTGCTTCTCGGTTACTTTGCTAAATACACCGTAAATGAAAAAGGTGATGGTTTTGACAATTCGCATGATCATGCAAGTGCTTCCTTAGTGAACTGGACTGTAGCTAAAGAATTTATCAATGGTAAGCAGCTGACAACAGCTGATGGTATTACTGGTAAACACTTTATGATGCCCTATGCTGGCGGTGCTATGGTTCTGGCTTCAGGAGGTTGGGGTGGATTTGGGGTAGGATTTACCCCACTTGGCGTCCCTGCTCCTTATAATGGTCACGTATATGCTGTTGGTGGTAACGACAACCGAAAAACGATGCAGTTTGATTACAATGGGTATACCTCTGACGCAAACACTGCCCTTCAAAGTTATATCAATCCACAAAAGACTATCGGTTATCGCATTACGAATAGATGGTCGCTTAGTACAAGTTCTCTTAGACGCGATTTGCCTCAGGTTGCTTGGAGATACGAGATAGAAACTAAACTGAAGTCAGAAACGACTTATATCACTTATCCCAAGGTTTCTAGTATCTATGTAGGGAAATATTTTGTGGGTGGTTTGTTTACTCCTGTTTATCGTGATTTATGCCTAGTCGATGAAGAGCTTTGGCAATCTCCCGTTGGTAGTCGCAACAAAGTTGAACGTAAATTCCCAGTCCCAGGCTTTTATAAAACAGTCAATGAAGGAGAATTAGAGAATGAGGTTCCTGCTGATAAAACTCGTATTGGCGTTGGTGAGAGAACAAACTATTGGATTATATCTGACGAGTGGTTTACCAATCGAATTATGGGACAGCTTAAAAAGTCTCCATCGGGTGCAAATCAAACTAAAACAGGGCAGAACTGGATTGATGAAGTTATAGCAAATGGGGGAGGCTACCGTCACACTCTAATGACACCGAGCTTAGGTGCTCCCTCTAATGGTGGTGAGCCAAGTCAGCCTCGACTTAGAACTATGTTGTTCCAACCCCTTATCACCTATTCAAATGTCTACCAAGGCGACACCGCCGATTAAGCCCCTCGCTTCTATATCATACGCTAGTTTTAGCTCCGTGCTAAAACTAGCGTTTTGTTTTACAACCACATCCCCGAACATTCTCAATTCGTTACCATTCCCACCATCCCTTTATACAATCATTGCGCCTACATTGCACCTGCATTACAACAACACACTGACTTTTTTAAGCGTGAAACAGCGTGGAAC
>JABZGM010000149.1 GCA_015259235.1 Alloprevotella sp.
GAGCCTTGGCGATTGCATCGTAAAGATTCCACAATTTGAGTTTAGCTGTCTGCTCCTTTTGAGCAGTCGTAGCAGCTGCCGCAATAGCGTCTACTTTTTCTTCATCAGTGGTATTATAAGCATGCTTATAACCCTTTTGTTCATTCCATTGACCACGAGTGAAGTCAGGGAAAGCTACAGCTGCACAATTATTGTCCATTGACAATGTGCCGAGTTCTGCCAAGCAACTCCATTCTGCAAGGTCATAAACATCCATGTCAAGAGGCAAACCATTTTGGAGACAATAAACCAAACGTGCATCCATCATGAAGTCCATACCACCATGCCCCATTTCTCTACCAGCTTCACCATACTTCTTGATAATGGGGTGCTCATACTTTTCTTCAAGTTTCTTCGCTTCTGCATCAGGCAAGAAACCATGACTACTGAGATTGTCAATCTTGGGAGAAACACCACTTTCTTGAAGTTGCTTGCTATCAAGAGCAAACTTAGGCTGTGGATACTTAGTTGCATATCCCTTTGTACCCGTCAACTTAAAGAGACGATTGTATGGCTGAGGGTTCATTACATTGTGTTGAATCTCTACAACCTTTCCATTAGCAGTGCGCATCAACGTAGTAGTATGGTCACCATTACGATAATCGTTGCAAGGCTCTCCAGTGGCTTTCTCCATGTATTCCTTACCATGCACAGACTTAGTATCCATTGCTGTTAATACAGTGAAACGGTCGCCACGGTGAATGTCTAGACATTGAGCGACAGGACCGAGGCCGTGGGTTGCATAGACGTCACCACGATTCTTGCTGTTGTAAGCCATACGCCAGCCAACCTTCTTTGACAAAGAATCGGATGGGTTGTGCCAATAGTGTCCCCAGAAGTCGTCAAGATTGTGGATGTAAGCACCTTCAGCACGCAACACCTCACCGAACACACCATTTTGTACCATGTTGAGGGCGTTGAGTTCGTAGTAGTCGTAGCAGCAGTTTTCAAGAATCATGCAGTGTTTCTGAGTCTTCTCAGAAAGATCTACCAACTGCCAGCATTCATCAAGGTTCATAGCTGAAGGAACTTCAACAGCAGCATGTTTGCCATTTTCCATTGCACATTTAGCTACGGGGAAATGGTGATCCCAGTCTGTTGCAATATAGACGAGATCAACGTCTGAACGCTTGCAAAGTTCCTCATACCCTTTTTCGCCAGAATATATGTCAGCAGGAGGAAGTCCTTTGGCACGAAGGTATTTCTGACAAGCTTCAGCGCGATTAGGTTCATAGTCACATAGAGCCACAATTTGTACTCCTGGAATGTGAGTAAAACGATTAACAGCGCCTGGACCACGCATACCAAGACCAACAAAAGCCACACGCACAGTTTGCAAACGAGGAGTTGCAAGATTAAGTACAGACTTTTGCCCTGCGGCACGAGCTGGAGTTTGAGTTACGATTGTACCTTTTTCCCATTTCCAATTACTGGGATCAGAATACTTTGAAGTAGATTGTGCAACTGCATTGCTTGCAAAAAGCGCAAACGCACATGTTGCCACCAGAAAACTTTTAAGATTCATTTTGTTGGTGCTTTAATTATGGTAGAAGAATTATTTTTCTAATGTAATAGCTGTAGAACCAATCATTTGTCCATCGCAGAAAACATGTACACTATACTTTCCAGCAGAGAGAAACTCATTTGAAGTTCCGACAACGAGAGATACATGTTGTTCCTCGCCTGTATATTCAACTGATTTTGTTGCAGAGCTTTCCAGCGTACGATTTTCATACGTGAAACTACTTCCCCCACCAATGACAGATCCACTTGGATTCATCAAACGAACATATATAGTTCTATTACCTGTAGCGGCAGTCACATTCCGATTGATGGTAAATGAGACCATAAATCGCTCAATATCTTTAGACTTCTTGGCTTGTTTACCACTACGTTTCTGTGGTGAAATGCTAATTCCAGAAGCATTAAGCTGAGCAGCAATCGCCACTTTATCATTGAGTTTAGCGCGCTCTTGATCGAGCGATGAAATCATGGTGTTAGCATCATTCAACTGACTTCGAGCTACATCACGTTCGTTCGTAAGACGACCATTTTCGCGCTGCAAAGAGTCTACCTGAATAACAAATGTTCTCAATACAGCACGCACTGTTTCAAGCTCTTTTTTGAGACGCTTAATCTCAGCTGCATCTGTAGATTTCACTCGTTTGAGTTCCTCAAGCAAACTCTTGGTTCGTTCTTGTTCACGGCCTAACTGACTGAGGAGAGAATCATCCTTTATACCTTTTTTCAGTTCATCATATTGCAAAGCAAATTGTTGATACTGATTCTCCATCTCACGACGATCCATGTCAGCAAGCTGGCGCAATTCTTCAAGCTCTTTGTCTCTTTGCTTATCTTTTTCACTACGGCAACTGCCAAGAGAGAAAGAAGAAGCGACAACAAGTCCAGCAATAAGGAGTAATTGCTTCATAAATACTTTGAATTGTACAGGTGATTTTAGTCTATAACTGTTACCCAGCCATGGGTATCTGCTTCGATTCCATATTGGATATTACGGAGCTTTGTGTAGAGTTGAGTCGAAACAGGTCCTGGTTCACCATTTTCTGTAAAGACATAGCTCTTTCCCATTTCGGGGTCATCGATGCGAGCTATAGGGCTAATAACAGCAGCAGTACCACACGCACCAGCCTCTTCAAACGTAGCTAGTTCTTCTTCGGGGATTGGTCTGACCTCAACCTTTAAGCCTAAATCTTTAGCCAATTGTTGAAGACTATTGTTAGTGATAGAAGGAAGAATAGAGCTAGACTTTGGAGTAATGTAGGTATTTTCCTTTATCCCAAAGAAATTAGCGGCTCCACACTCGTCAATGTATTTCTTTTCTTTAGCATCAAGATAGAATTCTGCAGAATAGCCAGCATCATGAGCCCATTTGCTTGCACGCAGACTAGCAGCATAGTTTCCTCCCACTTTGAAAGTACCTGTTCCATGGGGGGCTGCTCGGTCAAACTCACGTGTAATCACGAAATTGGTAGTTGCAAATCCACCTTTGAAATAAGGCCCTACTGGAGTAACAAAAATAATGAAGAGGTACTCTTCAGCTGGTTTCACACCTACCTGGGCGCCTGTGCCAATAAGAAGTGGACGAATGTATAAGGCTGCTCCACTTTCATAAGGCGGAACAAAGCGTTCATTGAGCTTAACTACTTTTTTCACCATTTCCACGAACTTCTCTGTGGGCATTTCTGGCATGAGAATACCGCGTGAGGTGCTCTGCATACGAGTAGCATTGTCCTCAATGCGAAAAATGCGAATTTTTCCATCAGGACAGCGAAAAGCTTTCTGACCTTCAAAGGATTCTTGACCATAGTGCAAGCAGGTTGCAGCCATATGGAGATTTATCGTTTCTGAAGAAGAGACTTCAATTTCACCCCATTCGCCATTTCTGTAATAGCAACGAACATTGTAGTCTGTAGGAATGTATCCGAAAGGCAAGTTCGCCCAATCAAATTCAGTCATAATTGGTATTCTATCTGGTTGTATGATTAACAATTATATCGTGCATTTTCAGGCTACAAACTCAGAAATCCTACAACGATAGTCTGTGTCAGCCCTCAAATCCTTCGCAAAGATACACATTATCCACCAATTTTGCGCAACAGACATTCGATTTTTGCATCGTAAAGTATATTTTTCATATATAACGATGATGACTAAGGACGCAAGGCTCACTCCATGTTCCTTTGTACTGATTTTGCACGCTGCTTGCTCGGTTCAGAGCCTCTATTAGACTATCTTTGTCTGCAACACTCATCTCAAGGTTAAGTGCCACAGTGCAGCTTGTTAAGGAGAAGCCACCTTCCTCTTATCGTTTTTCTCTTGTTGGCATCGTGTTGGTCGATTGTTCTCAACGTAGCACGAAACACCAAAACCAAACGAAACAACCTGCTCAACAGTCAAACGATCTCCGTTCAAGTACTAATGACCGGTTGGAGCAAAAAGCAACCGCACATTCTCCGTACTTTTAGTTATCGCAATATAGATGTTTTCACAATTCAAAGCCCCTCATTTAACGCCCAAATTCGAAATCAGAAAAAGTTGCTGGGAATTATGCCATTCTCAGAGGGGTTGAAAATAGAGATTTGGGGAGCCTTTCTCAGGTATTGTGCACGTTTTGTGGTAATCTGAGCTTGTTTGAGAAGAAACGACGTGGTGTTTTATGTAAAATAACGCATTGTTCGTACTATTTCAAAGGAGAGTTTTCAAATTATCTCCGACGAAATTTTTATTTCGTCCGAGAAAATCGGAAAAAAGTCCGACAAAATCGCGAAAGGTTCGAGAATTCGTGCAAGATTTGTTGGGCGAATGATTCTGAGCTCACGTAGCATACATTCTTTTCTTCCTAGTTTATTCAAAATTCTGACCAAAACTTGCCCTCTGTTTTAACACTCAAACCTGCGTATTTAGTTAATAATTCATTTTCCGTAATAATGAGTGCATCAACTTCCAGTCGAAGTCTTCAAGAAAAACGTATAGTGATGAGAAGCCATGGCATTTCATCTTTAGAAGAACGCGGAGTTATATTCACAGCAGTGGCTGACCTCAAAGCCATCAACAAGGAACTGAAGGTGAAGGAGCGGGAGCTGAAAGAGAATGTGAACCGGATGGAAGCCTTGGAGACGGTGCTGCATCGTCTGGACAAGGCGACTCCGAAACAACTGCGCGACACGATCAAGGAAATCTACAAGACGCTGAACTCGGGGACGGTGGAGCGAGGGAGCGAGGAGTGGGATGCTTATATGCACGCTATCCGTGCGGCGAAGACTGAGCTCAAAAATCTGAATGATGAGCAAAAGGCTTTTGAAGAAAAAGATGGAGCTATAGAGCGATTCAGAAAGATGGGTGAAAGATGGGTGGGGGCTGTGACGGTGGTGAAAGATAGTATCGAAGCCGTCGCTGCTGTCATGTCTAAGATGCGCGCTTATGTGGATGAATTTGCGGAGATGCAAGAGCACATGAGCGGCGTGGTGAAATATACTGGGCTGTCTGCGGAGGCTGTGGATGATCTGAATGAGAGTTTTAAGAATTTGGACACTCGCACGCCTCGGGCTGCGCTGAATGATTTGGCAGCGGATGCTGGGCGACTGGGCATCCAGAGTAAGGAGGAGGTGCTGGACTTCGTGGACGCTGCGAATCAAATCACGGTGGCTCTGGGTGAGGACTTGGGTGAGGATGCTGTGAAAAACATCGGGAAAATCACTCAACTCTTTGCCACAGATCCTAGCGTGGGACTGAAGGAAGGGATGCTGGCAACGGCATCGACGATCAATGATTTGGCACAGAGCAGTTCGGCTTCTGAGCCTTATCTGCTGGAATTTACGGCACGGCTGTCGGGTATGGCGAACTCGGCAAAGATATCTCAGACGGACATCTTGGGC
>JABZGM010000014.1 GCA_015259235.1 Alloprevotella sp.
ATTCGATAGTATCGACCGTGCTCTTGTGGCTTTGTTTCCTACCCAGAAAGGAGGGAGCAAGGATAAAAGTCAAGTGGGTTGTACAAAATCACGACAAAAGTACTTTATGGTTGTGCGATATTTCTGTTTTATTTGGAAGAGAAATCAAGAAATAGTACCTTTGCTGCATGAAAAAATGAGGACCTCTTTCCCCCAAGATGAAGGAAATCGCGCTAGAAAAATGGACTGGTAAACTCGTGTAAACAAGTTTCTGATGTTGAAAATCAGATGATTTCTATTTTTTTTGTGCACGTTTCAATACTCTGTCGCTCTCGATTAAGTTCATCCATGTCGCTGGATTGTACAATTTATCGGATTGTTTTTGGATTTTAGTCCTGCAGTGCGGTGGACTTTTGGATGGAAAGAGCATACTCCTACTATTCTATAATTGAAACATGAAGAAACAACCCCTATATCTCGCAACCTTGCTGGCAGTACTCGCTTTGCCAGTGAGCAGTTGGGCACAGGAGAAGACTCCCGTTGGACCAGAACTCTCGCAGACTGTGAAGGTGGCTCCTCGCACCCTTGAGGATTATCGCGCGCTTGCCTTGAAGCACAACAAGTCGCTCCAGGTGGCACAAATGGCAGTGACCAAAGCTGAGGAAGAACATCGTGTGGCACGCACCAACTATTTGCCGAAGGTGTCGGCTGTGGGTGCCTATTTCCACACGGGCGATAACCTTTCGCTTCTCTCCACCGACCAGCAAGCGAGCCTTTCCACCCTAGGCACGCAACTGATGCAGGGCGTGACGCCAGAGTTTATGCAGGCTGCACAAGGATTTCTTGCCAAACATCCCGACCTCTTCCCCTTGTTGCAAAAGGGAATGGCGGCAGGCAAACAGGCAGAAGCAGGTTTGAACGCGATGGGCAGTAACCTTGTCGACAAACTCACTCCCGACACGCGCAATGTGGCAGTGGGTGCGGTGATGTTCACCCAGCCTTTGTATATGGGTGGAAAAATCCGTGCTTACGACCGTTTGACGGGCTATTCCACCCAACTCGCTGGAGAGAAGGTGCGTCAGGCTCAGCAAGAACTGATGTATGATGTGGACAAAGCCTACTGGCAAGTGGTGAGTTTGCACTATAAGCGCGCGCTGGCAGTGGAATATCGTGACCTCTTGCGTCGTCTCAATGGCGATGTGGAGAAGATGGTGCGCGAAGGCGTGGCAACAAAAGCCAATGCGCTCGCTGTGGCAGTGGAATTGAACAAAGCCGACATCACCTTGCTCCGCGTGGAAGATGGCGAGACCCTCTCGCGCATGCTCCTGGCACAGATTTGCGGTTTGCCGCTCAACAGCACATTGCAGTTGAAGGATTTGGAGTCGGTGCCCGAGGTGATAAAAGACCGACTCAGTGCCGATGAGGCTGTGACCATGGCTTTGTCGCAGCGTTCCGAATTGAAACAACTGGCGTTGGGACAAAAAATCTATGAAGAGAAGGTGAAAATCGACCGCGCTGCCTTCTTGCCTACACTGGCGTTGACAGGAGGATATGGGATGACCTATCCTAGTCTGTTCAATGGTTTTGAGAAGAAGTTTAAGGGCACGTGGAGTGTCGGGTTGCTGCTCAAAGTTCCCTTGTGGGAATGGGGCGAAGGCAAGCACAAGGTGCGCGCGGCTAAGGCGGATGTGGCGATGACGGCTCTGAAGGCGCAGGAAGCCCAAGAGAAAATCACCCTGCAAGTGACGCAAAATCATCTGCTGCTCAACGAGGCGCAAAAGAAATTGTCGCTCTCTCGCCGCAATCTTTCCAAGGCGGAAGAAAATCTCCGCATGGCGCGTGTGGGTTTTGATGAAGGAGTCATCACCACTTCCGACCTCCTCGCTGCGCAAACCGCGTGGATGGCTGCCAAAACCGATGTGGTGGATGCGCAAATCGACTTGCAACTCGCCAACGCTGCCCTTCAAAAAGCAATTTCCAACTAAAAAGGACTAGAAGTCCTAGAAGAATTTGATGCTCTAGAAGCTCTAGAAGAACTAGCCCCCCTAGAACCTCTAGCCACTAAATAAAAGATTAAAATGAAAAAGCAAGCTCCCAATTATATTCCAGCCATTATCCTCATCGTGGCTGTCGTAGCTCTCACCGCCCTATGCGGATATTTCGCCTTTCGTCCCGAGAAGGACGTCATTCAAGGTCAAGCCGATGTCACCGAATATCGTGTATCGAGCAAAGTACCTGCCCGTGTGGCGCACATTCTCGTTGAAGAAGGTCAGTTCGTCCACGCTGGCGACACCCTCGCTCTCCTAGAAGCCCCTGAAGTAGACGCCAAGTTGGTGCAAGCCCAGTCGGCACAAGATGCAGCGGCTGCCCAAAGTCGCAAGGCAGACAAGGGTGCGCGCGAAGAACAAATACGCGGTGCCTATGAACTTTGGCAGAAAGCCATTGCTGGTCGTGAGGTGATGGAAAAGAGTTATGCGCGTGTGAAACGCCTTTTTGACGAAGGAGTTGCCACGGCTCAAAAGCTCGACGAGATGACGGCTCAGCGTGATGCGGCGATTGCCACGGAACGTGCTGCTAAATCGCAGTATGACATGGCGAAGAATGGCGCACAAATCGAAGATAAACAAGCGGCAGCTGCCTTGGTGCATCGCGCTAGTGGTGCCATCAGTGAGGTGAAGAGCTACCAAAAAGAAATGGTGCTCGTGGCACAGCTTGATGGTGAAGTGACCAGCATTTATCCTAGTGTTGGCGAACTTGTGGGCTCGGGTGCACCCATCATGTCGGTGGCTTTGATGGACAAGATGTGGGTAACCTTTAATGTGCGCGAAGACCATTTGCAGGATTTCAAAAAAGATGCCGTCATCACCGCCTTTGTTCCAGCTTTGAACAACCAAGAGGTACGTTTGCGTGTGACGAATCTCAAAGATGTGGGTTCTTATGCAGTGTGGCGTGCCACGAAGGCCATGGGTGGTTATGACCTCAAAACCTTTGCTGTGAAAGCTGTTCCCGTGAATCAAATCAAAGATCTCCGCCCTGGAATGACGGTTGTTAGAAAGACGTTAGATATTAGACGTTAGACGTTAGAATTTAGAAGCATCTAAAACGCTCGATAAGAAATTATTGAGAATCAAATAAAAGAACTATGCAAGGAAAGAATCATAAAGAATTACTTGTATGGCAAAAGGCTATGCAGTTAGTAGTAGATGTTTATAACTTAATTCGTTTACTACCCAAAGAAGAAACTTATGGTCTTTCTGATCAGATGCGTCGCGCTGCAATCTCTATTCCATCTAATATCGCAGAAGGAAATGCGCGGTCTTCTCAAAAGGATATGGTACATTTCCTCTATATTGCCCAAGGCTCTCGAGCAGAACTTGAAACGCAACTTGAGCTATGTGAGCTTATAGGTTATATTTCAAAGGAAAGGTTAGAGCCCGTACTGATGCAAACGCAAGAAATTGGACGAATGTTGAGCGGTTTAATAAAGTCTACGTTGCAGCAAATTTCATCTCGGTAATCTCTCTAACGTCTAATGTCTATTCTCTAACGTCTAACGTCTAACGTCTACTCTCTAACGTCTAACGTCTACTCTCTAACGTCTAACGTCTACTATGTTCAAAGTTATGCTCCGCGAATGGCGACGACTGCTGTCGCGTCCCATTTATCTCTTTTGCATCTTCATCGTGCCCTTGGTGAGTGCGGTGATGCTCACCTCGCTCATGGGAGAAGGACTGCCCACAGATATGCCGGTGGGATTGGTGGATATGGACAACACAACCACCACGCGCAACATCGCACGCAACCTCGATGCCTTTCAAAACACACGCATAGCCCATAAGTTTGCTGACGTGACCGAGGCGCGGCATGCCATGCAGCGTGGGGAAATTTATGCTTTTTATTATTTCCCTAAGGGAACTACCGAAAAGTTGCTCCGACAAGAACAACCCAAGGTGTCGTTCTACACCAACAACACCTTCCTCATGGCTGGTTCGCTGCTCTACAAAGATATGCGCACTATGAGCGAACTGGCTTCGGGAGCTGCCACACGCTCGGTGCTACTCGCCAAAGGAGCTACCAACGACCAGGCGATGGCTTTCCTCCAACCTGTGGCAGTGGATGCGCATCCCATCGGGAATCCCTCGCTCAACTACAACGTATATTTGTCGAATATCCTCATCCCTGGCATGCTCTCTCTGATGATTTTCTTCGTCACGGTGTATTCTATCGGACAAGAAATCAAGGAAGCCCACGGACGTGCCATGTTGGTGCACACTCGTGGTGTGGCGTGGAAGGCACTCTATGGCAAACTCATCGCGCAAGCCGCCTTGTTTCTCCCCGTAGCTTGGGCGCTGGGAGCTTATCTCTATGGCTATCTCCACTTCCCCTGCCAGTGCGGATGGTTCACCATGCTCGGGGTGCTCAGTCTCTTCGTCTTTGCCTCGCAAGGCATGGGCGTGTTGATGATTTGTGCCCTGCCCAATCCGCGCTTCGGCTTGAGCTTTGCCTCACTCTGGGGCGTCCTCTCGTTTAGCATCTGCGGAATGTCGTTTCCAGCGATGGCGATGCACCCCATGCTCCACGGTGTGAGCTACCTCTTCCCCCTGAGACACTATTACCTCCTCTATGTCAACTGTGCCCTCGACGGCTGGTCGTTGTCGTCGGCATGGCAATTCTGGGGAGCACTCATCGCATTTGCCCTCCTGCCCTTGCTTTTCTCCACGAGATTCAAGACGATCATCACGAAGATTCAATACATGCCTTGACGAAAAAGTCGATAAGCACCCTAGCGTAGCGGAGGTTTTCTCAGAGAATTTTCCTCTCGAAGAGAATCCCAGCTGAGAACTCATCCGCTCTAACGAAATTAACTATGCACAAATCCTTTCGCAACACCCTGCGCGACATATTTACCGATGGAGGACTCATCATCTTCCTCCTCGTTGTCCCAGTGATTTATCCGATAATCTACGCCTTTATCTATAATGAAGAGGTGGTGCGTGATGTGCCAGTGGTCGTTGTCGATGGCGACCATAGCAGTCTGTCGCGCGACTTTGTGAGACGCCTTGATGCTTCTCCCGATGTGGAGGTGGTGGCTCAAGCCAATTCTCTCGCCGAGGCGCAATCGCTTGTGCGCCATCGCAAAGCCTATGGCGTGGTGTCACTGCCCACGCAGATGAATCGCGATTTGCAACGCGGAACGCCCGTGCGCGTGCAGGTTTATTGCGACATGAGCGGTATGCTCTACTACAAAGCTGTGCTTGCTACTACGACCGATGTGGCATTGCAAACCAATGCGCGCATCAAAGTGTCACGTATCCCTGGAGCCACGCAGCGACAAGAGCAAATCACCACTGCGCCTTTGACCTACGAGCACGTGGCGTTGTACAATCCCCAAAGCGGATTTGCTAGCTTCTTGCTCCCTGCGGTGCTGGTGCTCATCTTGCAGCAAACCTTGATTCTCGGTGTAGGTATGGAAGCCGGTACGCGCCGTGAGCGCATGGAGCGCACGCATGGATTTCCTGCCACGGACGATTTGTCCCTCGATGCAGCAGCTCTTCTCAAAGCCTCCGATGAGGAGCACCGAGAAGAGGTGAAGCGTCAGCGCGAAGCTGCCGAATCCGCTGTGGCTTGTGGAGAAGTCAGTGAGGTGAAAAGCCGATGGTTTCACCCCAATCATCCCCGTCGTCGCGATGCCCCTTGGCGCGCCCTCTCCAGTCTTTTGGGACGAAGCACCGCTTACCTCGCCATTTACATTCCCGTTGCAGCCTTTGTACTTGGTGTAGTGCCGCATCTTTTCCATTTTCCACAGTTGGTGGAGTTGAGTGGTTTGGCACTGTTCATCTTGCCCTATCTGTTGGCAGCGGTGATGTTTGCCATTACGCTTAGTGCCCTTGCCCATCAGCGCGAGAGCATCATCTTAATCATCGTTTTCACCTCCGTGCCCATGCTCTTTTTGAGTGGCGTGAGTTGGCCCGCAAGTGCCATCCCTTGGTATTGGAAAACGCTTGGTGCGCTCATTCCTTCCACACCAGCCATCAATGGTTTCGTGCGGCTCTCGTCGATGGGCGCGAGTTTGCCCGAAGTGGTGCGTGAGTGGCACCATCTCTGGTGGCTTGCAGGCGGATACACCCTCACCGCGTGGTGGGTGACGTGGCGCAATGAGCGGAGAAAAATGAGTTTGAAATACTATTCCAACAAGGAAATGAATGACGACAGGAAGTTGTCTTCTCAATAACGCACTGCAATAACGTTCTACTCAAAGGAGATGCTGCAAAAACGAATTTTGCAACATCTCCTTTCTCTCTTCTTGGTGTAAAATATCCTCATAATTAAGGGTTTTATGGATAGAGAGAATGATGTAACTTTGCAGTCGAAAAAATAAAACCTATCAAGACGATGCTAACAACTCTCGTTTGCTGCAGCGCATTGCTCAGCCTTCCCACAACTCAGGGGACAGACAAAACCACAGTCCCCACGGACTCAATGGCAAACGCTACTGTTGCCCCAGACTCACGCCACGAAGTGGTGCTTCCCACGGCACAAATCCAAGAAATGAAGTGCAATCGCAAAGACCTTGCGCCTCAACTTGGCGTGAAAGTGGAATCTTCACTGATGAACAATCATCAACTCCGCACGCTCAAAGACCTCACTGCCGTAGTGCCCAACTTCTATATGCCCGATTACGGGAGCAAGCAAAATGCTCCTCTCTACATTCGTGGCATAGGTGCGAAAGCCAAAGCACCCACAGCTGGTTTTTATGTAGATGGTGTGCCCCACTTTGAGGGAGCTGCTTTTGATTTTGTTCTTGACGATGTACGTAGCATCGAAGTGTTGCGCGGTGCACAAGGTGCACTCTATGGTCGCAATGCCATTGGCGGCATTGTGAATGTGCAAACATTCTCGCCTTTCGACCGCACAGGCACGCGTTTGCGCCTGGGCTACGGCAATTACAATGACTTCTCTGCCAATCTGTCTACTCAAACCACGTTCAACAATCGTTGGGGTGTTTCTCTCTCTGCAGGTGGGCACAAACGTGATGGATATTTCAAAAACAAATTCACCAACCAATCTGCCGATGCGCTCAAAGAACGCTATGCGCGTGTGGGCGTGGAGTGGCGTGCCAATGACCACTGGACGATGCGCCTCAGCTCTATGGTCGATTACACGGACCAAGGAGGTTATCCTTATGGTGTGTGGGACAAAAATACCCAACGTGTGAATGAGGTGAACTACAATCATCCCTCAGGCTACGAGCGTTTGCTCAATACCAACGGTATGCGCTGGCAATATGTGGGTAAGGGCTTCGACTTCAATAGCCAAACGTCTTATCAATATCTGAAAGATCATCAAACCATTGACCAAGATTTCACTCCAAAGCCCTATGCGGAGGTGGATTTCCGTACGCGTCAAAATTTGGTGAGTCAGGAGTTTTCGCTGAAATCTAACACGAACTCGCGCTATCAATGGATGTTTGGTCTCTTTGGCATGGCACAATGGGTGAAAAACAATATTGATGTGGCGAATAATATGCCTTCGCCCAAAACAAAGCAAGGCGCAGATTTAAGATCTGTGTCAGATTATCTCTTGTCCACTCAGACCTTTGCTTTCTATCATCAGTCTAGTTACAATGTGTGGCGTGGACTTTCATTGACAGCTGCTTTGCGCTACGATTTCGAACAAGCCACCGATGACTATAAGAATGAGAGATTTTCTATTTCCACTGGCAAGCCTTTGGGCAAGGGGAACCAAAATTGGGTAAGTAAATTGCATTTCTCTCAGCTCACGCCTAAATTTGCCGTGCAATACCGTTGGACGGCTGCCGATGTCTATGCACAAGTAGCGCGCGGATACAAGGCTGGCGGATTCAACCAAACCTTCCGCAATGAGACAGAGCGCACCTTCTTGCCTGAAACCAACTGGAGTTATGAAGTGGGTACGCATTTCCATCTGCCATTTTGGGCTACAGAAGGGCAACTTTCTCTCTACTACACCGATTGGCGCGATCAACAAGTTGCGCTCACGGTGCCTGGAGTGGGCAATATCTTGCACAATGCTGGACATTCTGACAGCAAAGGTTGGGAAATCTCTGTGCGCACTTCGCCGATCAAAGGCTTAATGTTGCGTGCTGCTTATGGCTATAACTATGCGCGCTTCGTGGACTATAAACAAGAAACTGTCGCTGCAGCTGGTAAACCTGCCAAGGTGGTGGATTATGCTCATCACATTGTGCCTCTCACTCCTCAACATACGCTTTCTGCGATGGGAGATTACACAGTGAATAAGCCTCTGAATTTGATGGACCGACTCACTTTCTCTGTCGGAACTTCTGCCCTTGGTCGCATCTATTGGCACGAAGACAATGATGCTCAGCAACCTTTCTATGCGCTGCTCGATGCAAAAGTGCGTATGGAATGGGGAAACCTCGGGGTAGAACTTTGGGGCAAGAACCTCACTTCTACTAAATATGTGGTCTATGGCTTCAAATCTAGTGCCAATTATGCACAAGCTGGACGTCCGCTCACTTTCGGCTGCACAGTTAATTATCAGTTTTAATGGATAGTCTGTGCACGATGTCACAATCTTCACAAAACGTTACTCCCGACACGCAACATCGTGTCGAAAGCTCGCAAGGTGTTGCCCTCTCTTCTCACTGCCACGAAGTTGTGGTGGTGGGAGGAGGGCTCACGGGGCTTGTCACGGCGTTTATGCTCCGACAAAAGGGCGTAGATGTGGCTGTGGTGGAAAGAGAAAATCGCGTTGGTGGGCAGATTCACACCTACCACGAGGGAGATTTCACCTTTGAGAGTGGTCCTTCTACGAGCGCGTTGAGTCATCCTGAGGTGGCTGAGCTCTTTGAACTTCTCGATAAATCCACTTTGCTCAAAGCATGCAAAGAATCGCACGCACGATGGATTTGGCACAAACGGAAGTTTGTAGACATGCCCCACGGATTGTGGAGCGGACTCACCACACCTTTGGTGACCCTCTACGACAAGTTTCGACTTTTGGCAGAACCCTTTCGCCAGCGCGGGGTGAATCCCAACGAAACGGTGGGCGAAATCAGTCGCCGCAGATTGGGAAATTCCTATTTCCGTAATTTTGTTGATCCGTTTGTTTCGGGAGTCTATGCCGGCGATCCCGACAAATTGGTCACTCGTTTTGCATTGCCCAAATTGTATGCCTTAGAACAAACGTACGGCAGTTTCATTCGTGGTGCAATACAGAAGATGCGCACACCCAAAACCGAACGAGAGCGTTTGGCGACCAAAGAAGTGTGGTCGTGCGAGGGCGGAATGGAACGCCTCATCGAGCAGTTGGCTGACGGCATCGGACGCGAACGCATCTATCTTGGTGTCACCTCTGCCGTGTTGCGACCAGAAGGCAAAGACCGTTGGGAACTCCACGGCATTGTGACCACAACAAAAGACGCGATGTCGGATGTTTCTGAACCTTCTTCGGCTTGCGGTGAACAGTTGTCTGAAAAAAAAGAAATGCAAACGGCAAAAAACAATTTCGTTTGTCGTGCGCAACGCGTCATCACCACTTGTCCAGCCTATGCGCTGCCAGAATTGTTGCCTTTTGTGGAAACTTCGTTGTTGAAAGACGTGTCTACCCTCACTTATGCACCAGTGGTGCAAGTGGCAGTCGGATTTAAGGATGTGCAAGGTCGTTCATTTCATGCCTTCGGTGGGTTGGTTCCCTCCACAGCAGGGCGAAAGGTGCTGGGCATTCTCTTTCCCTCTTCGTGCTTTTCGCATCGCGCTCCCGAGGGTGGGGCATTGTTCTCCGTCTTTATGGGCGGTGTGCGCCATCCCGAATGGGTGGAAGCCAGTGATGATGCCATCACCGAAACTGTTTTGGGAGAACTCCAAACGATGCTGGGATTGCCCCGCGATTTACAGCCCGACTTGGTGCGCATCTTCCGTCACCCACGTGCCATTCCTCAATATGAAGCCTCATCCGCACAGCGATTTGCAGCCATTGCTGCCCTTCAATCGCAATATCCAACGCTCACCCTCGCAGGCAATCTGCGCGACGGCATCGGCATGAGCGACCGCATCAAACAGGCTTGTGGACTTTAGCGTACCACCCTTGAGGAATACTCGTTTTGAGTAAGGATAATCTTGAGGAATATCAGTCCTGAGGAATACCAATCTTGAGAAATGCGGTGTCTCACGGCACAACGTGTTGCTCATCTCCCCACTTGTGACTTGCATCCAAGTGCTTGGGCTTTTAGCCCAAATCGGTCATTAGATCCTGAACAGATTTCATTGGCGTAATCACCAGCAAAAGAGATTTTGCAGTGTGGTTACGCCAATAATAGTTATGTCAATAGTAGTTGCGTCTATTGTCGTTATACCAACTTCTCTCCACATTGTGAACAGAAGCGGTCGTTCTTTCGCACTTTTTGTCCGCAGCGAGGGCAACATCCATGTTGCACTGGCTTGGAAGTTTCGTTCACAAATGTAGCTGTCACAATACCGGTGGGGATGGCGATGATGGTATAACCCAGCAGCATCACCATCGACGAGAGGAATTTCCCCGTAGGTGTCACAGGCGTCACGTCACCAAAGCCCACAGTGGTCATCGTCACGATGGCATAATAAACCGAAGTTCCCAAATCTGTGAACTGTGTGTGCGGTGCATTTCCCTCCACGATGTACATCAGTGTGCCGATGCAGGTGACCAAGATGAGGACAAAGAGGAAATAGACCAGAATCTTGTTGAAACTCCTGCGCAGCGATTCTAAAAGGAGATAACCTTCATTGAGAAAACTGAACAAGCGGAACACGCGAAACACGCGAATGAACCGGATGGAGCGAAGCAAAAGCATATAGCGCGCTCCTGGGAAGATGAACGCCAAATATGGTGGAGCGGTAGAGATGAGATCGATGATGCCGAAGAAACTTAGCGCATATTCTCTCCGCGATGGCGAGCAATAGAGTCTTGCCACGTAGTCGAAGGTGAAGATTACGGCAAAGAAGTATTCCAACACTTCGAGTGCCACTTGAAAGGGATGTGCGAGTGAGGGCATACTCTCCACAAAAGCCGTGATGATGCTTGCCAAGATGCCAATGATGAGCAAGACATCATAAGTTTTTCCAGCTGGAGTGTCAGCTAAAAATATGATGTGATATAGTCTTTCTTTATCTAACCAAGTGGGTCGTTTCATGATGTGTCGGTAAAGTTTTGTTGTAATGGTTAAAGTATTATGCCCTGTCACCATATTGTATTTGTGCGCAAAGTTACAAAATCGTGTGTAGAAAGGGCGAGAATTTGTGAGATAATGTAGGGAAAGTAGAAAGAAGATGAGAGCAATGAGCATGGAAAAGGAATGAAAAAAAGAAAAATCTCATTCGATATTTCGCTAATCACTATGAATTTATTACCTTTGCAGCATACAATTTGTAATCATTACAGCCCTGCTTGTTGAAAAACGAGCATTCTGGCTTGACTAGCCAGCCTAGATGTGGCATAGACTAACGATATATTTCTCCGAAAATGGAGACTTTCCACCTATGAATATTTTTCTGTTCTGTGGAAAGTCGAGCCATTTTCCTAGCCTTATACCAGCCTTTTACCCATCTCCACAAGGACATAAACAACAACATAACAATATAAAACCATAGGCTCTATGGCAAAGAAATTCATTACTTGTGATGGTAACCAAGCGGCTGCACACATCGCTTATATGTTTAGCGAAGTGGCGGCTATCTATCCCATCACCCCCTCGTCTACAATGGCTGAGTATGTCGACGATTGGTCGGCTCAAGGTCGCAAAAACATGTTTGGTGAAACTGTGCTCGTGCAAGAAATGCAGAGTGAAGGCGGTGCCGCTGGTGCTGTGCACGGATCTTTGCAAGCGGGTGCATTGACTTCTACGTTCACCGCATCGCAGGGTTTGCTGTTGATGATCCCCAATATGTATAAAATTGCGGGTGAATTCCTTCCCTGTGTGTTCCACGTGTCTGCACGTACCATTGCTTCTCACGCACTTTCCATCTTCGGTGACCACCAAGACGTGATGTCTGCTCGTCAAACTGGTTTCGCCATGTTGGCAGAAGGTTCTGTGCAAGAAGTTATGGACTTGGCTGGTGTGGCTCACTTGGCTTCTATCAAAACTCGCGTGCCTTTCATGAACTTCTTCGATGGTTTCCGCACTTCGCATGAAATCCAGAAGATTGAAATGCTCGAAACTGAGGATTTGAAGCCCCTCGTTGACCAACAAGCGCTCTCTGATTTCCGCAACCGCGCCCTCACGCCCGAGCGTCCTGTGGCTCGCGGTATGGCTGAAAACCCCGAAACTTTCTTTGCTCACCGCGAAAGTTGCAATCCCTTCTACGAGGCTGTGCCTGAAGTTGTAGAAGAATACATGAACGAAATCTCTCGCATCACAGGTCGCAAGTATGGTCTCTTCAACTATTATGGTGACCCCGAAGCCGATCGCGTGATTATCCTCATGGGTTCTGCCACTGAAGCTGCACGCGAAGCCATCGACTATCTCCGTGAAGAGAAGGGTGAAAAGGTGGGTCTCGTGAGCGTGCACCTCTATCGTCCTTTCTCTGTGAAGCACCTCCTTGCTGCAGTGCCCAAGACGGCAAACCGCATCGCTGTGCTTGACCGCACGAAAGAACCTGGCGCTAACGGCGAACCTCTCTACCTCGACGTGAAGGAAGCCTTCTACGATCAAGAAAATGCTCCTCTCATCGTGGGCGGTCGCTACGGTTTGGGTTCAAACGACACCACGCCTGCACAAATCATGGCAGTGTATGAAAACCTCCAATTGCCCGAACCTAAGAACCACTTCACCGTGGGCATCGTGGACGACGTGACCTTCACGTCACTTCCTCCCAAAGAAGAAATCAGCCTTGGCGGTGATGGCATGTTCCAAGCTAAGTTCTATGGTCTCGGTGCTGACGGTACTGTTGGTGCTAACAAGAACTCTGTGAAAATCATCGGTGAAACAACCGATAAGTACTGCCAAGCCTACTTCTCTTACGACTCTAAGAAGTCTGGTGGTTTCACTTGCTCTCACCTCCGCTTCGGTGATCACCCCATCCGTTCTACCTATTTGGTGAACACCCCCAACTTTGTGGCTTGCCACGTGCAGAGCTACATGCACATGTATGACGTGTTGCGCGGTATTCAGCCCAACGGCACATTCCTCCTCAACACCCTTTGGGAAGGTGAAGACCTCGTGCGCAATATGCCTAACAAAATTAAGCGCATCCTTGCTCAACGCAACATCACGGTCTACACCATCAACGCAACAAAGATTGCGCGCGAAATAGGTCTTGGCAATCGCACCAACACCATCCTTCAAAGTGCCTTCTTCCGCATCACTAATGTGATTCCTGTGGACAAGGCAGTCAAGGAGATGAAATACTTCATCGAAAAGACTTACGGCAAGAAGGGTCAAGACATCGTAGACAAGAACTACGCTGCAGTAGACCGCGGTGGCGAATACCACGAATTCCCCGTAGATCCCGCTTGGGCTTCTCTCGCTGACGACGCTAAGGTGGACGATGGCGCTCCTGCATTCATCACTGACATTGCTCGCGTCATCAACGCACAAATGGGTAACGACCTTCCCGTGAGTGCCTTTAAGGGCTTGGAAGATGGTACTTGGCACCAAGGTACTGCCGCTTACGAAAAGCGCGGTGTCGCTGCCTATGTTCCTGCTTGGGATTTGGAAAACTGTATCCAATGTAACAAGTGTGCTTATGTTTGTCCTCACGCTTGTATCCGTCCCTTCGTGATGGACGAAGCTGAGAAGGCTGCATCTCCCAACTTGAGCGCTATCGAAATGAAAGCTCCTGCCCAAATGAAGGGTATGAACTTCCGCATCCAGATTTCTGTGCTCGACTGCACGGGTTGCTCAAACTGCGTAGACGTTTGTCCTGGTCGTCCTAAGACGGGTAAGGCACTCTCTATGTCTCCTCTCCAAGACCAACTTGGCGAAGCTGACAACTGGAAGTATCTCACTGAAAAGGTGACCAACAAGGCGCACCTCATTGACGCAGCTTCTAACCCCAAGAACACACAGTTCGTTCAACCTCTCTTCGAATTCTCTGGTGCTTGCGCAGGTTGCGGTGAAACTCCTTACGTGAAACTCGTTTCTCAGCTCTTCGGTGATCGCGAAATGGTGGCGAACGCTACGGGTTGCTCATCCATCTATTCTGCATCTATCCCTTCAACACCATACACCACTAACGCTGAAGGTCACGGTCCTGCTTGGGCTAACTCACTCTTTGAAGACTTCTGCGAATTTGGTCTCGGTATGACGCTTGCCAACAAGAAGATGCGTGCGCGCATTGAACTCATCTTCAAAGATGCCATCGCCAATGGTGAGCACGTGAGCGAAGAGTTCAAGGCTGCCGCTGCTGAATGGCTCGAAGTGAAAGACGATGCCGCAGGTTCTAAGGCTGCTGCTGCAAAACTCAAACCTATGATTGCCGCTGGTAAGGTTGCTGGTTGCCCTGTTTGCAAGCAACTCGACGAACTCGCTCACTATCTCACCAAGCGTTCACAATGGATCATCGGTGGTGACGGTGCTGCTTACGACATCGGTTATGGCGGTCTCGACCACGTCATTGCATCTGGTGAAGACGTAAACGTTTTGGTGCTCGACACAGAAGTTTACTCTAACACCGGTGGTCAGTCTTCTAAGTCTACCCCAACTGGTGCTGTGGCTAAGTTTGCTGCTTCTGGTAAGCGCATTCGCAAGAAAGACCTCGGTTTGATTGCCACCACTTATGGCTACGTTTACGTGGCACAAGTGGCAATGGGTGCCGACCACAACCAAACGCTCAAGGCCATCCGCGAAGCTGAGGCTTATCCTGGTCCATCTCTCATCATTGCTTACTCACCCTGTATTGCACACGGTTTGAAAGCTGGTATGGGTAAGAGCCAACACGAAGAAGAACTCGCTGTGAAGTGTGGTTACTGGCATCTCTGGCGCTACAACCCTGCGCTCGAAGACCAAGGTAAGAACCCATTCTCACTCGACTCTAAGGCTCCCAACTGGGCAGACTTCCAAGACTTCCTCACTGGTGAGGTGCGTTTCCAAGCGCTCAAGAAGCAATTCCCCGAACAAGCTAAAGAACTCTTCCAGGCTTGCGAAGAAAATGCTCGTCGTCGCTACCAAAGCTACGTGCGCATGACGCAACAAGACTGGAGTCTCCCTGAGGCTGAAACTGCTGAAGCATAAGCTTTGTAGTACAACACATTGCGCGACATCCCATGATGGGGTGTCGCGCTTTTTGTTTTATCAATAAAAACAACGCGACATCCCGATTTGGAATGTCGCGTTTTCGTTGGAAGAAGTCTTTGAAGACTCGCGGTGTTTGCGCTGAATTGCGCAACAGAGGGCTTATGCAAGCCGTAGTTTTAGAGAAAAGGCTAAGACTTGTAGCCCTTCTTCGCAGAACTGATGAAGTCTTTCAAGAAAGTAGACTCCTTCAACACCTTGTTCACCGCCTGCTGCAAATCATTAGCACTGAAGTTCCTGCCCTTGTTTTGCAACATGTAGGAAAGTGCCATCAGATAGACCCAACCAGAAGCCAGCGTCACGGCATAGAGTGTGCCACTCATCAAAGCCGCACCCGCCAAACTGCCAATGCCAGGAATGAATTTCAGTGCACTCGCCACGGTGCTCACCGCAGCAGCCGAAGCCAAGTTCGTAGCCACACCAGCACCAATGGTTTTCAAGATGTTGTCGCCCACTGAAATGCCCACTTTCTTGTTGATGAGCACGTACATCGTCCAGATGTTGGCAGCACCAGCCGCCACGTCAGCCCCAGGGATGGGAATCCAGGCAGAAGCCACTGCGATTTTGCTGTGACGCTTCACGATGCCCACAATTTCTTGTGGGAAATTTGCATCGACAAACTTGTCCATGCCTTGTATTGCGCCGTACACCTTCGTTGCGGCTTCCAAGAGTTTTTTGTTGCTGTCCATTTGGATAGAAATTTATTGGGTTATAAAAAAGGGAGAATTCAATAGTTTTGAGAAAAATACAGATTTTTGCGTGGTTTAATCCGTCACTTCTTCCACTACTTCCACATATTCATCGCTGTGATCCTCGTGGTGCGCGTGGCTGTCGTGGGCATGCGCGTCACTCGCCTGCATCACCGGATGCTCCATCATAGCTTTGTGGAAGCGTTTAGCCACTTTCTTAAAACTGTAGTAGGCGATACCACCATTGATTACGCCACCAAACAAGGGAATAGCCTTTGCTGCACCGCGGCTAAAGGTGTTTTTGGTAAGGTTAGTGCCCAACCATTTTGCCACCTGTTTGATGATGGGGTAGTAGAACGTCTTGGTCAGCGCCATGCGTGGCAGACGTTTTGCCGTTTCGATGGAGAGTTGTTGCACCAGTTGCTTCAATGCCTTCTGAGCAGCGTTGACACCGAAGGCAACACCCAGCATCACGGTGAGCTGATTGCGCGTGTAGTCCGAGATTTTTCCGTTTTCGGTGAAATCCTCGTGACCGTAAAGGTAGCTCAACTTCTGCACTAAGCACATTAATTGTCCATAGAACTGCGCTAAATCAGCAGGGATTGTGGCGAATAGGGTAAGTCCACCGGGAATACCAGCAGCAATGGAGAGTCCGGTGACGCATTTGGTGTGATAGCTGATGCAGCTTTTTGCGATGCGCTCGAGAGTTTCAGGGAGAAGCACTGCAGGAGGGCAGGCTATTGCAGCGTCCACTTCCTCTGGAGTGCAATATTCTCGGAGTTCTGAGCGGAGGAAGCTCTCGCGATTCACTTTAACGAAGGGAAGTTCCAAGGCAAGGCTGAGCACTTTGTCCCAGGCTTGCACACCTGTGTTGGCGGTTTGTTGTTCTTTCATGTTGTGAGATGTTATAATGGGTATGTTTTCTTTTCTTGTTCTTTTTACCATTCCATCCAGTTGTCAGACGGTTCGTTTGAAAGTTCTTGTAGCGTTTGCCAAAGTTGTTCGTCATGTTCGCTGGGATGTAGCATTGAGATGATGACATTTTCTGGAGCATTGTTGTGCATAATTCTTCGTTTTTATTGGGTTCTTAAATAATGATTTGTCACCTATCAGGTTTTGCCGGCTTTTCAGACGGTCTTTTTTGCCTCCTCCTGAAGGGGCGTTTGAAAGTTATTGTTGGCTTTCGCAGTGGGCTGCAATTTTATCAAATGCAGCACCTCTTTATTGTTATCAAGTCCACATAGTCAGTGGGTTATTCCCATGTCCGTGTCGTAATGACAATGCAAAAATAGGGGGCTTTTTTCATAGGCTCTTCATTTTCCTTCGTCTTTCGTTCCTTTATTTTCGCTTTAGGTGCATAGGGCTACAGCGATGCACCTATTATAGCGGAAATAAATAGGTGCGCATCTCGAGGATACGCACCCAAACCATTTTGTGTTTGTCATCTTATACACCTATATAAAGCAAAAACGCGACATCCCGATGTGGAATATCGCGTTCTATTTCTAAAGTCTTATGCTGCTATAGCCTTCTTGCTTAGTGTTAATCCCAAACCTGTCATTAGATCCTGAACAGATTTTGTTTGATTGTTGAGCAGTTTGTTTTTCGTTTGTTCGATGGCGTAGCGGGCTACGTCGAGAACGAACGAGCAACAAGATGCCAACAAGAAAATGAAAGATGGCAGGAAGTTATATTCTATGTAACAAATTGCACAATAACGGTCTAATGACCGGTTTGGGTTAATACAACTCCTCGCCCCAAATGAAGTCGTGGGGAGCATCGGCAAGGAGAGGGTGGTGCTGGTCTTTGGCACTCAAAATGGCATCGGCAATGGGCATGCGCCAGTCGATGTTGAGACGCTCGTCCATGAGCGAGATGCCTGCATCCGATTCGGGGGCATAATAGTTGTCGCATTTGTATTGGAACACCGCTTCTTCGGAGAGAACGGCAAAACCGTGCGCAAAACCGCGGGGGATGAAGAGCTGGAGGTGATTGTCCTCACTGAGTTCCACAGCCACGTGCTGACCAAAGGTGGGACTGCCTTGGCGAATGTCTACGGCTACATCGAGGACGCAACCGCGGGTGCAGCGCACGAGTTTGCTCTGCGTGTGGGGCATGCGCTGATAGTGCAGACCGCGCATCACACCGCGCGTGGAACACGATTCGTTGTCTTGCACAAAATCAATGGGACGCACGAGGCGGTTGAACTCTTGTTGGGAAAAGGATTCAAAGAAATAGCCGCGGTCGTCGCGAAACAATCGGGGTTCGAGGATGACAACGTCGGGGATGGCAGTGGGATGTACTATCATTAGAGGATAATTAGGTGGAAGGGCAGAGGAATGCGGACAGGTGAAACAAAAACGTCGGAGATTTTCTAAAAAACGTTGGAGACTTTCCGAAAAACGTTGGAGATTTTTTGGGGGAACTCCGACGTTTTATATTGCTGTTACGAGGGATTACAGCTAAATTGATGAAATCCAGATGTATAGGGTGCAGCTTGGAGTGGAGAGAACGACTGTGCGCAGCAGGCTATCGTAAGGATTAGGGGGCAATGAGTTTGAGGAGGTATTGCCCATATTGATTTTTGATCATGGGCTGCGCAATGCGCTCCACGTCGGCAGCGGTGAGCCATCCTTGGCTATAGGCGATACCTTCGAGACAAGCCACTTTGAGACCTTGACGTTTCTCCAGCACCTCAATATAAGTGGAGGCTTCTGAGAGCGAATCGTGGGTGCCGGTGTCGAGCCACGCAAATCCGCGTCCGAGGGTGAGCACCTGGAGTTCATTAGCTTCGAGATAATGCTGATTGACGGTCGTGATTTCCAGTTCCCCGCGAGCCGAAGGTTTGATGTTCGCTGCCACATCCACTACAGAGTTGGGATAGAAATACAAGCCCACCACAGCATAGTTGGACTTGGGGTGCTCGGGTTTTTCTTCAATCGAGGTGCATTGTCCAGTTTCGTCAAAGGTGGCGACGCCATAACGCTCGGGGTCGTTCACGCGATAGCCAAAGATGGTGGCACGTTGTTCCTTTTCGGCAGTGGTCACCGCCTTGTGGAGCAGTTCGGTGAAGCCAGCTCCGTGGAAGATGTTGTCGCCTAAGACCAAACAAACGCTGTCGTCACCGATAAACTCTCTGCCGATGATGAAGGCTTGAGCCAGTCCATCGGGCGAGGGTTGCTCGGCATAGGAGAACTCTACGCCAAAGTCGCTACCATCTCCCAAAAGGCGTTGAAATCCGGGGAGGTCGTGGGGAGTGGAGATGATGAGTATCTCGCGAATGCCGGCGAGCATAAGCACCGAGATGGGGTAGTACACCATCGGTTTGTCGAAGATGGGGAGGAGTTGTTTGCTCACTCCTTTGGTGATGGGGTAGAGACGTGTGCCGCTACCTCCAGCGAGTACGATACCTTTCATATATGGGGTTAGGGGGCTTCTTGATTTTCTAGTTATCTAGACTTTCTAGACGTTATAGTTTTTCTATGTTTTCTAGAAATTCTAGTTTTTCTAGTGGTTCTAGCTTTTTCTAGAGGTGCTAGTTATTCTGGAGATTCTAGTTTTTCTAGCGATTCTAGAAGGTTCAAAGTTACGATTTTTGGCTTGTGCTACCAAGGATTTATGCAAAAAAATCCCGCACCCTCGAGTGAGGGTGCGGGAGATAAGGGAAATCAGTGTGGAGTGCACCGAAGTGCTACTGATTATTTCACCACCTTCTTGCCATTTACGATGATTACTTGACCAGCAGTAGCCTTGTTCACACGACGACCAGAGAGGTCGAAGGCAGGTGCTTGGGTAGTAGTCGTAGTGCTAGAAGCGATAGCAGTAGGATCGGTCACCTTGAGGGTGAAGTCGAAGATGTAACCACCGTTGTTGTTGATTAAGTTGCTGGTGTATTCACCGTTAAACTGACCAGCAGCATCGATGTTGTTCCAGTCGATTTTCACGCGCATACGGTAAACGCCGGGCTTTTCAGGAGCGTTGAACGATGGCAATTTGATATAGCCGTTGTCAAGCGTAGCTTGGTTTCTTGCGCTCTCGCCGAGAGAGTTGAAACCCTTGTAGTGGTTATAAGTCAACACTTCGCTGTTAACCTTACCAGGCTCCACGTTCCAGTTGAACTTCTTGTCTTGG
>JABZGM010000150.1 GCA_015259235.1 Alloprevotella sp.
AAAACATTTGATTTTTCCTAGTTTGTTCCAAATTCTGACCAAAATCCAGTCTGCATTTTAACACAAAACCTCGCGTTTTTGGTTAAACTTCGTTTTTAAGACAATAAATTCAGGAACATCCTGCCGAAGGTTGAAACTATGGATAAAAACGCACGGTGTGGTTCGTCGAGAAAAGAATGACGCTAAGCACACTACGGACTTTTGACACGCATAGCTGAGAGACTACTCCAAAGACTAAAACAAACAATCCGCAACACCTTCGACAGGTATTGCGGATTGAAGAATTATACTGCGCTACTTCTAAAGAGATGCTCAGTTGCTAAAGAGTTTCTGAACTTATAAGAAGATACTGAACCTCCAAAGAGGTACTGAACTTCTCAAGAGATACTTCACTTCTAAGAGATGTATAACTTGGAAAGAGCAGTGAAAAGAATAAGCGCAGCGAGATTAGAATTCTTGCCAACTCTTGATTTCGAGGTCTTCCACACGAGTTGTGGTGAAAGCATAGATGAAGGCTGAAGCCAATCGAGCATTGGTGAGAAGCGGAATGTTGTGATCGATGGCAGCACGACGAATCTTATAGCCGTTGGTCAATTCTCCGGTAGAGAAGTTCTTGTGGATGTTGACCACCATTTCAATCTTTTTCTCACGAAGCAAGTCTAGAGCACGAGGTAATTTCGCTTCTGGACTTCCTTCTGATAGAGCTTCTACTTCGCTAGGCCAAAGCACTCGCACACTGGGGATGCCGTTCTCAGAGAGATAGCGCGATGTACCTTCGGTGGCATAAATGCAATAGCCGTGGTTGGCCAAACGCTGAGCCGCATCGAGCATATCGGCTTTGTTCTTACCACTACCCGTGGAGAGGAGTACATTCTTCTTGGGAATGCGAAGACCAACAGACAACAAACTCTTGAGCAATGCTGAATTGGCATTTTCTCCCAAGCATCCCACTTCACCCGTAGAAGCCATGTCTACGCCCAAGACTGGGTCGGCCTTTTGCAAGCGATTGAAGGAGAATTGTGAGGCTTTGACACCCACATAGTCCAAATCGAAGAGAGATTTTGAGGGTTTCTCAACAGGAAGACCCAACATCACACGCGTAGCGAGTTCGATGAGATTGATTTTGAGAACCTTGCTGACGAAGGGGAAAGAACGTGACGCACGGAGGTTGCACTCAATGACTTTGATGTCGTTTTCTCTCGCAAGGAACTGAATGTTGAAAGGTCCAGAGATGTTAAGTTCGCGTGCAATTTGCTTGGAAATCTTCTTGATGCGACGCGCTGTTTCCACATACAATTTTTGCGGAGGGAATTGAATGGTGGCATCACCAGAGTGAACACCAGCAAACTCCACGTGTTCGGAAATGGCATAAGCAATGATTTCGCCATTTTTGGCTACAGCATCCATTTCCACTTCCTTAGCGTGTTGCAAGAACTGCGAAACAACAACAGGATGCTTCTTGCTCACGTTAGCTGCCATGGTGAGGAAGCGTTCCAAATCTTCTTGGTTGTGGCAAACGTTCATTGCAGCCCCTGAAAGCACGTAACTAGGACGCACCAAAACAGGGAAGCCCACTTCTTTGATGAAGGCATTGATGTCGTCCATCGAGGTGAGCGCGCTCCAAGCAGGTTGGTCTACTCCAATTCTATTGAGCATAGCAGAGAACTTTTCGCGGTCTTCTGCATTGTCAATGTCTTTGGCTTGGGTACCAAGGATGGGAACACGCTGTTCGTCAAGACGGAGAGCCAAGTTATTAGGAATTTGACCACCGGTGCTAACGACAACTCCGTAAGGAACTTCGAGGTCGAGAATGTCGAGCACACGTTCAAAGGTTAATTCGTCAAAGTAAAGGCGGTCGCACATATCATAATCCGTAGACACTGTCTCAGGATTGTAGTTGATCATCACAGAGCGATAGCCTTCCTTGCGAATCGTATTGAGTGCCTGTACGCCACACCAGTCAAATTCGACAGAAGAACCAATGCGGTACGCACCAGAACCGAGCACAACTACTGAACGTTTGTCGTTTTCGAATCGGATGTCGTGCGCCACCCCACTATAGGTGAGATAGAGATAATTGGTTTGCGCGGGATATTCTGCAGCAAGTGTGTCAATTTGTTTCACGAAGGGCACGATGCCAGCACGTTTGCGGTGTTCTCTCACCAGGAGAGTGGCACGTTCAATGTCCATGTCTTGCTCCATACCCAGCGCACGAGCAACCTGGAAATCAGTGAAACCTTGACGTTTAGCCTTAGCCAACAATGAAGTGTCGAGCGTGTTGATGTTGCCGCAAGCGTGCAACGCTAGACTGGTTTCATAGATGTTGTAGAGCTTTTTGAGGAACCACAAATCAATCTTCGTGAGTTGATGGATTTGTTCAATGGTGTAACCTTGTTGGAAAGCTTTTTCGATGACGAAAATACGTTTATCGGTTGGCGCTTTCAAGGCAGCTTCCACGTCGTCCAATTCCAAAGCGCGGTTTTCCACAAAGCCGTGCATACCTTGACCAATCATACGCAAACCTTTCTGAATAACTTCTTCAAAGGTACGACCGATGGCCATCACTTCACCCACGGATTTCATAGAGCTACCCAATTCACGGTCTACACCGCGGAATTTTCCTAAATCCCAACGAGGGATTTTGCAGACCACATAGTCAAGCGCAGGTTCAAAGAAGGCCGAGGTTGTTTTGGTCACAGAGTTTTTGAGGTCAAACAAGCCATAACCCAGTCCCAACTTGGCAGCTACAAAAGCAAGTGGATAGCCGGTAGCTTTTGAAGCAAGAGCGGAACTGCGGCTAAGTCGTGCATTGACTTCGATGACGCGGTAGTCTTCACTTTCGGGGTCGAAAGCATATTGCACGTTACACTCACCGACAATGCCCACGTGGCGCACGATGCGGATAGACAGTTCACGCAGTTTATGGTACTCGCTGTTGGTGAGCGTTTGAGAAGGCGCAATGACGATGGATTCTCCTGTGTGAATGCCCAGAGGGTCAAAGTTTTCCATGTTGCAGACCGTGATGCAGTTATCGAAACGGTCGCGGACAACTTCATATTCTACTTCTTTCCAACCTTTGAGACTCTTTTCCACGAGCACTTGGGGAGAGAAAGAGAAAGCCTTTTCGGCAAGTTTATTGAGTTCTTCTTCGTTGTCGCAGAAACCAGAACCCAGTCCACCAAGGGCATAAGCCGCACGAATGATGACAGGATATCCCAAAGTCTTTGCGGCGCGTCGTGCATCTTCAATGTTGTTTACGGCTTCACTCTTGATGGTTTTAACATCAATCTCATCGAGTTTCTTGACAAAGAGTTCGCGGTCTTCAGTGTCCATGATGGACTGCACGGGAGTGCCAAGCACTTGGAGATTGTATTTTTCCAACACACCACTTTGGTAGAGTTCAACACCGCAGTTGAGTGCTGTTTGTCCACCAAAAGCAAGCATAATACCTTGTGGACGTTCTTTTTCAATCACTCTCTCGATGAAATAGGGAGTGACAGGAAGGAAGTAAATTTGGTCAGCCACGCCTTCAGATGTCTGGACTGTGGCGATATTTGGGTTGATGAGAACAGTCTCAATGCCTTCTTCTTTGAGGGCTTTCAGAGCTTGGCTACCAGAATAGTCGAACTCTCCGGCCTCACCAATCTTGAGTGCGCCAGAACCGAGGAGGAGAACTTTCTTAATGCTAGGATCAATCATGATGGGATTATTTGAGAAGGTTTACGAAATCGTCGAAAAGGAATTCAGTATCGACAGGACCGCTGCATGCTTCGGGGTGGAATTGCGCAGAAAACCAAGGATGAACGGTGTGTCGCACACCTTCGTTGGAACCGTCGTTCATATTTACAAAATAAGGTTCCCAGCCTTCAGACAACGTATCGGTTTTGACTGCATAACCGTGGTTTTGCGAGGTGATGAAGCAACGATTTGTTCCCACCATGCGCACGGGTTGATTGTGCGAACGATTGCCGTATTTCAACTTATAAATAGTGGCACCCGCAGCTTTGGAAAGCAATTGGTTGCCCATGCAAATGCCCATGCAAGGACGCACTTGTGGATTTTCGAGGAAAGCACGAATGTGTCCAACGGTTACGGCACAAGTGTCGGGGTCACCAGGACCATTGGCGAGGAAAAGACCATCGAATTCTAGTTGATTGAAGTCATAATCCCAGGGCACACGAATAACTTCTACACCACGATTGATGAGGTTGCGAATGATGTTGTGCTTTACACCGCAGTCTACTAAGACAACCTTCGGTGCATTTTTCTCTCCGTTGGTAGGAGCATAGCGAATCACCTCCTTGCAGCTCACCTTGGCAACAAAGTTTACTCCCTCATATTCTGCTTCAGGAACTTCATTAGGCATATCATCGAAGAGAATTTTGCCCATCATCACTCCGTGTTCGCGGAGCACCTTGGTGAGTTCGCGTGTGTCGATGCCCGTGATGCCAGGCACTTTCTCACGCTTCAGCCATTCTGCAAGGCTTTCTTGTGCATTCCAGTGAGAGAAATTCTCGCTGTAATCACTCACGATGATGGCACTCGCGTGGATTTTTTCGCTTTCCATAAAAGTGGCAAGTCCGTTTTCCTCGAAGGTGAAAGGAGGAACACCATAGTTGCCGACCAAAGGATAGGTGAGCACCATAAGTTGTCCAGCATAAGAAGGGTCGGTAAGACTTTCGGGATAACCCATCATAGCCGTGTTGAAGACAACTTCTCCAGCAACGGGAGCTTCATAGCCGAAACTTTCACCGTGAAATTGGGTGCCATCGCTGAGCAAAAGAGTTACTTTTCGCATTGTTAATGTAAGTAGAAAGATGATTTAGGAGTTACGTATGTCCTTTATGCAAGGACTCCTATTTGTATAATGTGCAATTTGTGTTGTACCTGGAAGGCTCTTAAGACCTAAAGCAATTTGTCTTGATGCGATTCCATATAACGAATGAAGGCTGCATTGACGCATTTGTTACCTCCAGGTGTGGGATAGTAGCCACTGAAATACCAGTCACCAGGACTGTTGGGACACGCTTTGTGCAAATCTTCGATGCTAAGATAGACCATATGGATCTCAGTGTTCACACCTGCGGGGCGCAGAAGTTCAATCATTTTCTCATTGATTTCTGCTTCTGAGAAAGGCGCATAGAGTTCGCGAACATAATTGACCACTTCTTCTTTGGGAAAATCTTCTTGCGCTTTGCAGCGACGATAGATATCGGTGAGCAAACTCATTGTTCCGCGCTCTTCGTGCAAGGCAATGGCAGCACGGAAAGCAATGAATTCGTTCATATTAGCCATATCGATGCCATAATAGTCTGGGT
>JABZGM010000151.1 GCA_015259235.1 Alloprevotella sp.
TCTAAGGAGTTCTCCTAAGAGGAGTTGTATAGATTTTGGGAGACAGAATCAAACCAGTCTTAAAGTGTCACAGTCAGTGTTGCATCTTTGTGATAAATCTTTACTTAGAGCTTTCTGACCCTTGCTTCCAAATGTCTGCGCAGCTAGATTTTTTATTCGAAGGACTTCATGAAGTCTACCATCTTGATGGCAGTAATGGCAAATTCACGACCTTTATCCATGTTAGCACCAGCACGTTCTTCGGCTTGTACCTCATTGTTAACAGTGAGTACCCCATTGATCATAGGGATTTTTCCAGTAGCATTGAGCTGCACCAATCCAGCAGTAGTGCCTTGACAGATATAGTCAAAGTGAGGAGTATCGCCTTTTATCACACAACCGAGGGCGATGATGGCGTCCACATAGCCATGTTCAGCCAACTGTGCACAGCCATATACCAATTCAAAAGCTCCTGGCACGTAACGAACGGTGATGCTCGTTTCATTAGCGCCATATTCGGTGAGAGTGTCAATCGCACTTTTGAGCATTGCTTCGGTGATATGGGCATTCCATTCTGTCACAACAATACCAAAACGCATCATAGAAGCATCGGGTACGTTGGCTGCATTGTGCTGGAGAAAGTTGAAAGAAGACATAATGATAGAAAGGAAATCTCTTGAAGAGAAAAGTAATCTTGGTAATGCGTAATGAGGAGTTAGGAGGTAAGTGAGCTACAATGTGCCCATGCTTTGTTCCTAACTCCTCATTACATGATAAAGTGTGTTTGCGACTTTTGTTTCTTACGAAAGAAGTGGCAGCTTATTTAGTGCGTTCGATGTATTTATCAATTTCGGCACCCGTAGAAACGCCATTTTGCACACCGCTTTGTGAGTAACGGCTACGTGGGTAGTCGTTTTTGATGCGTACATAAAGTGCGTTTGCGTCAGCTTTCTTACCTTGATTTTCAAGAACGAGACCAGCTTGGATGAGATATTCGGGAGAAAGTGCATCGTTGTCAGCTTGAGATGCTGCTTTTTCCAAGTATTTTACGCCATTGTCAAATTGCTTGTCCGCAACATAAGCGTTGCCGAGTGCTGCCAATGCGTTAGCAGAAACGGTCGCATCGCCTTGGGGGGAGAAAGCTTCCAGCTGTTCGATGGCCTTTTTGTATTCGCCGAGGTTGAAGTAGGCAATACCTGCATACATGTGAGCCACGTTGCCTGCATCGGTCCAAGAATAAGTATCTGCCAACTTTTTGTAGCCTTTGAATTCAGCGCCATCGCCTTCTACTGCTTTCTTCCAATCACCTTGTTGCACGTAAGTTTGACCAAGAGCAATTGCAGCTTGACCTTCTTCGTTTTGACTGTTGAGATAGTAGCGACCACCAAAGAAGGCAACGAGTACAACGGCAACGGCAACCAAAGCCATGACGAGTTTTTGTTTGTTCTTGATGAGGAAAGCTTCTGTGCTAACGAGAGTTTCGTTCACATCCAGTGACTTGTTTGATTGACTCATGAGTATGTAATAAGTTTATTTTGCAAGATTATAGATACTTGGCTCCAGATGAAGTGCGTGTATTTTGCCTGCAAAAATACTAAATAGTAAGCGAGTAACGAAATAAAACATAGCTTTTTTGGTTGAAGGCTCAAAAAATAGTGAGATTTCTTCGTATCTTTGTACACAGATTCTTCTTAGTATTCTGCATTTCTTCCTATTGATATGATATTAGAGCAACTTTCTCTTCTCAATTATAAAAACATCGAACAGGCGCAACTTACGCTTTCTCCTAATGTGAATTGTCTGATAGGTGCGAATGGTCAAGGCAAGACCAATGTGCTTGATGCTATTTATTTCCTTTCTTTTGGTAAAAGTGCTACGGCACTTACTGATGGTGCATGTGTTCGTCATGACGCTGAGTTCATGATGCTTCAAGGTAAATATCGTTCTGCTTTGATGGAAGAGGAAGAAATATCATGTGGAATCAAGCGAGGACAGCGCAAGCGTATGCGCCGCAACGACAAAGAGTATAAAAGACTCAGTGAGCACTTAGGGGTAATTCCCTTGGTGATGCTTTCTCCTGCCGATGAACAACTAGTGTCTGGGGGGAGTGAGGAACGTCGTCGTTTTATGGATATTGTTCTTTCTCAGGTATCTCCTAATTATCTCGCTGCGTTAATTCGTTATAACAAATCATTGCAGCAGCGTAATGCGATGTTGAAGCAAGATGATGAGCCTGATGCCCAACTTTTTGAGGTGTTGGAGGAGATGATGTCGATAGATGCCGCAGTGATTTATCAAGAGCGACAAGCATTTGTGCGTGATTTCGTGCCCATCTTCCAGGTTATGTATGCGCGATTCTGCAATGCTGCCTCTGAAGAGGTGGATATCCTCTATGACACTCATGCATCGCGTGGCGAATTGCTGCCAATATTGGTGCGAGACCGTGCAAAGGAGCGTATTGTTGGCTACACACTTCATGGACCTCACAAAGATAATCTTGAGTTGCTGATGAATGGTCACAACGTGCGTCGCGAAGCCTCACAAGGGCAAACCAAAACTTTCTTCATTGCTATGAAGTTGGCGCAGTTTCTTTATCTTAAGTCTGTGGGGGAGCATCGCACCCCGATACTCTTATTAGATGATATATTTGATAAACTCGACGCTGGTCGCGTGGCTTGTATCGTAGACTATGTGAGTGGTGATGATTTTGAGCAAATCTTTATCACCGACACCAATCGAGAGCATCTGGATAGCATTCTTGCTGCTACCCATCGCGAATACAAACTCTTTGAAGTGAAGGGTGGGGAAGTGGCTTTAGTGGAAAATAATGGTGCCAGTAGAGCAGCGGAACTTCCTGCTTCTGATGCTTGAAAATCAAACTCTCAATCCGATTAGTGTATGGAAAGACGTGAAACTCAACGCGCAGATGGCGTTGTTGCTAAATTTCTGCGTGCAAGTGGTTTAGAAACTCCTTATTTGCAATATAAACTGGTGCAGGCTTGGTCGACAGTTGTGGATGAAACTACTGCTCGTGCCACGCAAGCGCTTGAGGTGCGCGAACAAAGTTTGTGGGTGCGTGTTGAGATTCCGGCTTTGCGCACACAACTCACGATGATGCGCGCGCAACTCGTGCAGCGCCTCAATGCTACTGTGGGAAGCATTCTTATTTACGATATAAAGTTTATCTAAATTCACCAACGGCATTTTCACTTACGATGTTAGTGCGTGGAGGAAATGCAGAAGGTGCAATACGATAGTCCTGCAACACGGTTGTGCCTGGTGCACACCTTGGTCTTTTATCTCGAGTTATTTCTTTGTTGTCCCACTTATTATATTGAGTGGATTCTAACCTTAGCCTATGACAAGCGTCCCTGCGTCTTATTATTATCAAGAAATCCTGCGTCTCCTACTCCAAGTTCAGACGCCAATTCGGGAACGATGCCGAAATGGTTTTTTGATGTTTCAAGAGTTTCTTCAACAAGAAACAAGTGAAGCTGGTGTGTATCTTTCTGGAACATTCGCCAAGCTGCACTATCTCTTCCAAGACCGCAAGGTGGATGAAGAACAAATCTACATCGGACTCAATGATTATCGTGTTCGTATGGGGAATTTATCGAATACGCGTGAGGAAGTGCTGCAATCTGACTTTGCGTATGATATGTTGCGCTTGGCACGGTTGGTGGCTTGGCGCAAGCAAGTGCCGTTGCCTATTCAATTAAAAGAGCGGCTGCCACAACTTCTTCCCGAACTAAAGCAGAGAAAAGGACGCTTTGCGGGTGATTTCCGAGTGGTCGTTTTAGAAAAGCATGATGACATTCTCCTTGTTTATTGTGTGAATGAAGGAATAGAGCAAAAGGTGCGTCTAAAGAGTGCTACTGACAATCGTAGTGACTTTACTGCCCTTCTTCCCCTTATTGAGGTAAATACAAATCTCAATCTTGTAGATACGCGTTGGGTGGATGATGTTCTAGAACCCACACTAATAGTGCTCGAACCTGATTTTCTCATTTCTGTGACGGCAATAGCCAGCTGTATTCAGCCCACTGGTGTTTGCTCGGAGTATGAAGTGGTGAGTCGACTACAGCCAGTGCCTGTTTCTAAAGCTATCCTTCTAGGTAATATGGCGGGGCAGATGTTGGATGAGGAACTGCATGGCTATGCATCGACTTATCCAGAAACGGCTCGCAGATTTTTTACTCAAAATGCTGTGCAGTGCTACACTTGTACAGAGCTGAACGATGTGGATGCACGCCGTGATTTTCACTATAATGCCCAAAGCCAGCAACAGCATCTTAGGAATATGGTGCAGCATCAGTTGCGCGACGACCTACATCTTAATACGATGTCCGATATCCTGCTGGAACCTGCATTCTTCTGTGAATTGTTAGGATTGCAAGGACGTATGGACTTGTTGAGTCGTGACTTTACGACGGTCATTGAACAGAAGAGTGGAAAGATGGATGAGTGGTCGCGGCGCACGCAACTGTCGCATAATATCCAGTTGCAGCTTTATCGTGCCATTTTGCATTTTAGCCATAAAGTACGCTTCAATGATATGCGCGCATATCTGCTTTATTCTAAGTATCCACCCGAAGAAGGCTTGATGCGCATGGAGACCATCATGGATTATCTCCGCACTGCAATGCAAGTGCGCAATGAAATTGTGGCGCGAGAACTCCTGTTTTCTACAGAAGGTATTGCTGACTATCTCGAACATTTTGATGTTGACAGATTTACAGATGGCAGTGCTCCCAAACTCTGGGCGTATAAACGTCCTGACTTAGAGCAATTTATTGGGACTTATCGTAAATCCAGTTCGGTGGCACGCGCTTATTTTAATCGTTTCCATCGTTTTCTTTCTCTCGAAAGACGATTGGGCATGGTCGGTAGCCAGCAGCGCGAATGTAGTGGTTTTGCTTCGGCTTGGAATGCAACACTAGAGGAAAAGCAAGAAGTTGGGAACATTATGGCTGGCTTGTCATTAGCAGAGTTCGGAGGCTGTGTGTGCAATGCCGATGGGGCAGTGGAATCTCTTTGTCTAAAACTCCCACAAGCGGCTGAGCAATTTATGATTGCCCCTAATTTCCGTGAAGGAGATATCGTGGTGCTTTATGCTTACGAAGCTAATCTAGTGCCAGATATGCGCAAAGACTTGGTGTTTCGTGCAACCATCGTAAAACTTACTGCTGAGGATGTTACAGTTCAGCTCCGTGCTCCTCAAACTAATGCAGCTGTTTTTGCGGTGCGACATGGTCGTTTGTGGGC
>JABZGM010000152.1 GCA_015259235.1 Alloprevotella sp.
CCCTTTTTCCTGACACAGTCCATCTCTCATTACCAGATTTCGATTTGTGTATCCCTCAAAGATGGAAGCTACATCAAACTTCTAGAAATTAGAAATAAGAGATTAGACGTTAGAGGGCTAGCGCGGTTGGACTAGAAAAACTAGAAGGACTAGATAGACTAGAAACACTAGCCTGCCTAGTCCTCCGAGGACCCGAGCCACGCTTGTCGTGGTGAGCGAAAAAGGGTCTGCGACCCTCTAATCTCTATTTTCTGAGAAAATGCCAATCAGAGTGGAGAGTTGTTCCAATTTTTGGTCAATCAGTGAGAGGCGGCAGTCCAGTTGTTCGCGCTCACTGTCGTTCACCTCAAGATAAGAAGCACGGTTGTTCGCATACAACTGTTGCGCAGCCGACACCGCACGCGACAGCGCAGCATATTGTTCACGTTTGTGACCCTCCACCAAAGCCAAATGCTCCAGTTTGGAGAGCGCAGCGTGCGTCTCCACGAAAGCCCCCAAAAGCGTCTTCTCATAGTTGTAAAGCGCGTTCAGTTGCTGCGCATCCGCCTGAGCAAACTGCGCACGAATCGCTCGCTTGTTGATCAGCGGAGCCGTCAGAGTGCCCAGCGCGTTCCACACCACCGACTCCGGCAGGCGCACCAAATACTTCGGGTTGAAAGCGTTCACCCCCAAAGCAGCCGACACATTCAGTTGTGGCAAAAACTCCTTACGCGCCGTTTCCACATCCCATTTCGCAGCCGCCAGTTCGTGTTCCGCCTGCACCACGTCAGCCCTCGCCAACAAACGCTCCACCGCCAAAGCCCCCTCAGCAGAAGGCAAAGGCAATGCCGCAAAATCTTTCGGTTGGCGCACAATGGCCTGCGGCAAACGCCCCAAGAGCAAGTTCAGCGTGTGCTCTCGATCAGCAATCTCCTCGCGCAGCCCACACTCCTCCGCTTCCCCCTTCGCCATCTCAGCAGCAAATTTCTCCACCGCCAGTTGCGTACCAGCGTCCGCCTCCTTTTGAATCTTCGCCAGTTGCACCGCCTTCTTTTGCAGCGCAACATATTGCAGCATCACCTCCCGTTTTTCGTCCAGCGCCAAGAGCGCGTAGTAGTTTTCCACCACCTCAGCCACCAGTTTATTTCTCACCGCCCGTTGTCCCGCTTCCGAAGCCAGATAGCGTTCCACCGCCGCCTTTTTGTCGCTTTGCAGTTTGTGCCAAAGGTCGATCGTCCAATCCAGTTGCACCCCCGGTGCCCAGTCCGGAATCACCGTCGGCACTTTGTGTCCCGGCGTCATCTCCGTCGAAGCATTGCCAGCCCCTTCGGCGGTGTAGCGTCCCACCTTCGAGAGTCCCAGTCCCATTTTGCCCGAGAGCACAGGGCGCAAAGCCCCCTCCTTCGCCAAGATGGCACTTTTGGCAATCGCCAAATCCTGCACCGCCATTTTCACATCGTGATTGTTCGCCAAAGCCGTGTCGATAAGCGTTTGGAGCGTGGTGTCGTCAAAGCGTTTCCACCACAGCAGCGTGTCCTGCGTGGCGTGGTGCGCAGAGTCCCCCTTGAGCAATCTCTCTTTCAAATCAGACTTCATCACAGTGGCTTGCGGCGTCTGACAAGCCCCAAAGCCCAGCAAAACCACCGCAGCGCACACCGCCACATTTATTTTATTTCTTTTCATCGTCGTCATCTTCTTGAACGTTTTGAGCATCATCTTGCGCTGAATCCTCTTGCACAGCATCATCTTGCACAGAATCATCTTGCGTGAAATCATCTTGTGTGAAATCATCTTGTGTGAAATCCTCCTGGGCAAAACCCTCAGACGCTTGTGTCAAATGTTGTCGATGCAAATCCTCCACCGAGAGTTCTTCTAGGAAAAACACCTCATCACCCCCAGCACTCGTGGCTCTCTTCTTCCGATAAGCCACATCCTTCTCCTCGCTCAGCGGTTTTTCCTTTTGGTAATGCACCAATTTGTCCGTCATCCCAGCAAAGATGTAATACAGTCCCGGAATCAACACCAGTCCGCCCAGCGTACCGAGGAGCATACCCCCCACAGCTGCCGTACCGATGGTGCGGTTGCCAATGGCACCAGCTCCCGTGGCAAACACCAGCGGAATCAGTCCTGCCACGAAGGCAATGCTCGTCATCAAGATGGGACGGAAACGCGCCACCGCTGCCGAGATGGCAGCCTGCACAATGCTCTCTCCTGCATTCTTGCGCTGCACGGCATATTCCACCATCAGCACCGCATTCTTGCCCAGCAAGCCAATGAGCATCACCAGCGCAATCTGCGCATAGATGTTGTTTTCCAATCCACACATTTTCAAAAACAAGAACGCACCCAAGATGCCCACCGGCAAGAAGATAATCACCGGCATGGGCAACAAGAAGTTCTCGTATTGCGCTGCCAAGATGAGATACACAAACACCAAGCACACCATAAAGATAATAATCGCCGTGTTGCCCTGTTCTGCCTCGTCTTTCGAGATACCTGCCCAGTCGTAGTCATAGCCCTTGGGCAGTGTGCGCTGTGCCACCTCTTCGATGGCGCGCAAAGCCTGACCACTCGAATAACCCGCAGCCTGCGCTCCCGTCACCTCAGAAGAGTTGTAGAGATTGTGGCGCGTGATTTCGCTCATACCATAAGTGCGCGACAGCGACATAAAGTCGGCATACGGCACCATCTCTCCGTCCTCGTTTTTCGTGTAGAGCCCCATCAAGTGTTCGGGGAAATCGCGATATTGCGGAGCCGCCTGCACAATCCCCTTGTAGGGTTTACCAAATCTGATGAAGCCCGTTTGATAGTCCGAACCCACCAAAATCGACAGATTCTCCAAAGCCTTGCCCGGCTGCACACCTTTTTGCAAAGCCGCATTGTCGTCCACGTGGAGCATAAACTGCGGATAACTGGCGGAATAGAACGTGAAGGCATTGCCTATCTCGGGACGCTTTCGGAGTTCTTTCACAAAATCCTTGCTCACGCGCTCCATCTCGTGATAGTCATTCTTCCCCGTCTTGTCGAGCAGGCGGAGTTCAAAACCACTCGCCGCACCGTAGCCTGGGATTGAAGGCGGTTCAAAAAACTCGATGTTGGCTTGCGTGAGGGTCTTGCACTTCTCCTCCAAATCGCTGATAATCTCCTTGGCGGTGCGCTTGCGGTGCTTCCAGTCTTTGAGGTTGATCAAGCAACTGCCGGAGTTGGCACTCGTGCCTTCCGAGAGGATTTCAAAGCCTGCCAACGACGACACACTCTCCACACCCTCTTCTTCCTTGGCAATTTTCAGAAAAGCCTGTGCAGCAGCGTTCGTGCGCTCTATCGTGGAGCCCGGAGGCGTTTCCACCACGGCATAAATCATCCCCTGGTCTTCTTGCGGAATGAAGCCTGCCGGCAAACCCAAGTTCACCCAGTAGGCGAGTCCGCAGCATGCCAATATCGCTCCGAGGGTCAAAGCCTTCATCCGCACCGTGCGGCGCACCACGCGCTCATAGCGTTGGCTGCCACGGTCGAAACGCGCGTTGAAGCGTTGCAAAGCCTTGCCCACAAAGCCCAACGTCACGTTGTGTTCTTGCTCTTTCGTCAAAATCAAGGCGCACAAAGCCGGTGTCAAGGTCAGTGCCACAAAGGCAGAGAACAAGATGCTCGATGCCATGGTGATGGAGAACTGGCGGTAGAACATTCCTTCGGGTCCTCCCATAAACGCCACGGGGATGAACACCGAAGCCATCACCAGCGAAATGGCAATGATGGCACCGCTTATCTCCTTCATCGCCTTCTCCGTGGCTTCCACAGGCGAGAGTTTGTGGCGCAGCATCTCCACATTCACCGCTTCAATCACCACAATGGCGTCGTCCACCACAATACCGATCGCCATCACCAAGGCGAAGAGCGAAATCATGTTGAGCGTGATGTTGAACACCATCATCGCAATGAAACTTCCCAACAGCGAGATGGGAATCGCCAAAATTGGAATCACCGAAGCGCGCCAATCGCCCAAGAACACAAACACCACGATGCCCACCAGCACAAAGGCTTCGAAGAGGGTGTGGATTACCTTTTCGATGCTGGCGTCTAAGAAGCGGCTCACGTCGTAGCTCACCTCATAGTGCATCCCTTTGGGCATATCTTTTTGCAAACGCGCCATGGCGGTTTTCACCTTGCCAATCACGTCGCGCGCGTTGCTGCCGTAGGCTTGTTTCAGCGTCACAGCGGCTGAGGGTCTACCGTTGAAGGTGGAATAGATGTCATACACCTCGTTGCCCAAATGCACATCGGCGATGTCTTTCAGGCGCACAGCGTTGCCGCCTTTCGTGCTTTTGATGATGATGTTCTTATATTCGTCTTCTGTGGTGTATCGTCCTGGATATTTCAACACATATTCCTTCACCTGTGGGCGCAGTCCGCCACTCTCGCCCAACTTACCCGGCGACACTTCCACATTTTGGTCTTCCAGAGCCTCGCGCACATCGTCGGTGGAGAGACCATAGCTCATCATCTTGTCGGGATGCAACCACACGCGCATGGCATAGTTGCGCGTGCCCAAGATGTCGAGGTCACCCACACCGTCCACGCGGAGGAGTTCGGGGGCAATGTTGATGTCGAAATAGTTGTAGAGAAAACCCTGATCGGCAGTGGGGTCGTCGCTGTAGAGGTTGATATACATCAAGATGTTGGGTTCTTCGCGAGAGATTTTCACCCCTTCTCTGATCACCTCTGGCGGCAACTTGTTGGTGGCTGACGACACGCGGTTTTGCACATTCACAGCGTCCACATTGGGGTCTGTGCCCAACTTAAACACTACGTTGAGCGCGGCTTCACCGTCATTACCGGCATCGCTCTCTATGTATTTCATCCCTGGCACGCCATTGAGGGCTTGTTCCAAGGGGATAATCACGGATTTCACCAACAGTTCGTTGTTCGCTCCGGGATAGTTGGCGACCACATTCACCTTTGGGGGCGAAATGGAGGGAAACTGCGTCACCGGCAGATTGAACAATGCCAACACGCCAATGAAGGCGATGACCAGCGACACCACAATCGACAACACTGGTCGGCGAATAAAGATCTTAAACATATCTTAGATGTTAGAGATTAGACGTTAGACGTTAGAGGGCTGCGCAGTTGGACTAGAGCTTCTAGAGCTTCTAGCCCGAGCCCCGCTTGTCGGGGCGAGCGAAAAAGGGTCTGTG
>JABZGM010000153.1 GCA_015259235.1 Alloprevotella sp.
ACATCTTCTACCATTCCCTGCATCTTTCAAAACCACAATTCCTATATGAAAAGCGTCTTCAAACTAGCTTTGCTCGCTGCGGTGGCTCTTCCTGCTGCGTCGCAAGCTCAGCTCGTGGTCGATCGTAGCAAATATCCTGACTACGATCCCACCGTTCGCCCCGACCGTTCGCTTCGTCGTTATGGACTTTCCCGTAAGGCGAAAGCTGCAAATGCTCCCGATGTGAGTCAACGTCCAGCTTATGTGAATAATGCTGCAAACATGTATTTTCCACCCATCTTCAACCAAGAAGGTGGTTCTTGCGGCTCTGCATCACGCATCGGATATATGTTCACCTACGAACTCAATGCTTATCGTGGCACTGATGCTTCTAAGATTGAGAACCAATATCCCACCCACTTTGTTTGGTTGCTCACTAATGGTAACTCTGGTAAGGACCAATTTGTCCAATTCGTAGGTGTGCCTTCTGCCAAAACCTATGGTGGTCGCATGAACTCTGCACTCTTCGGATGGAGAGAAGAAACCAACAATGACTTCGGTTGGATGTCAGGGTACGATAAATGGTTTGAAGCCATGCACAATCGCATGTATCAGCCTGCACATATACCTAATGATTTGGGAACGGAGGAAGGCCGTGAGCAAATGAAAAACTGGTTGTGGAATCACAATGGTGACACCGACTTTAAGGCTGGTGGTATTGCTGGTATTGGCGTTGCAGCTTCTGTGATACAAAATGGCATCCCCAACACACCTGCCAACCAAGCCGCTGGTGTAGTGGGCATGAACTATGTGAAATACTGGGGACCTACGGTCAATCACGCCCTTACGCTCGTGGGGTATGACGATCGCATCGAGTTTGACCTCGATGGCAACGGAATAGCAGGTGAAAAGGACAAAGATGAAGTGGGAGCTTGGATTATTGCCAACTCATGGGGACTTTGGTCAAACAATGGTCTCATTTATTGCCCCTATGCTTATGCTTTCCCTGCGCATGCTGAAGCAGACTCTAAGGGTGTGCGCCGTCAAAGCGGTGGATTCTGGCAGCCCGAAATCTATCACGTGCGCAAAGACTATCGACCTTTCCGCACCATCAAGGTGAAGATGGACTACTCTCGTCGCTCTGAGCTTCTCTTGCAAGTCGGTGTTTCTGCTGATCTCAATGCCAAGAAGCCCGATGCCATTATCGACCTCCACCACTTCCGCTGGGCGGGTGATGGTCGCGGAGGTGACACCGGCACAGGAAAGGATGACCAAAAGGAATTGCCCGAAATACCTATGTTAGGACGCTGGGCAGATGGTAAGTTGCACACCGAACCTATGGAGTTTGGTTACGACCTCACCGATTTGAGCGCAGGTTTCGACCGTTCACGTCCTTTGAAGTACTTCTTCATCATCAACAGCAAAACAAAATCAGGCGTTGCTAGCAGAGCCAAAGGGTCAGGACACCTCTATAATGCAAGCATCATCGACTACGAATTTGACCAAGGCGGTGTCGAAACACCTTTCAAACTCGAAAGCAAGGCTGAAGATAATAGTGTCGCTATTGATAAAGGCAAGATTGCGATGTACAGCACCATTGTCTATGGCGAACAATTCTTTGCTCCCACCAATGCTGCCATCAGTAATGGCAAATTCACTTGGTCAGCACCTCAAACTAGTGGGCACAAAATCAAGGAATACAAAGTCTTTGTAAACGGCACTCTTCGTGGCACTACCCAAGAACTCTCTTATCCTGTCACTGACGCTGGTAACTACGGCGTAACTGCGGTTTACGAAGGAGGTCACGAAACAGCTATGATTTCTGCCATCACTTCTGTGGCTCGCCAAGAAAAGAATGTGGCAGTAGATTTCAAAAAGACCGGTTTCACCATTCCCGATGTCTTCAAGGAAAAATTCCCTGATTGCACCATCGAGTTCTGGATCAAGCCTCACTCTATCAGCGACTGGAACCAAAAAGGTGGTCCAGGTTGGGGCACCTTCATGTGTCACGCCAACGGCAACGGCACCTACACCGCTGGTTGGGATGCTGTAGGCAATGCTCGTGCCAATGCCGCTAGCGCACTTCGTGTGAACCAATGGACCCATATCGCTATGGTGGCTCAGAAATCCACCTTCCGCCTCTATGTCAACGGTGCATTCCAAGATGCAACATCCTACTCTGCTGGTCATAGTGGTCTCGGTGGTTTTGGCAACCTCGTCTTTGCTGGTGGTAGCGATGGTCAAGATGCGATCTATGATGAAATTCGTATTTGGAGCAAGGCACGCAACAATACCGAATTAAGCAGTGGTCACACGGCTGAATTTAGCGGTGAACTCATGCCACAAGGTCTTATCGCCTACTACAAGGGGGATATCATCATGATCGATGGCAAGCCCTACTTGCGCGACTGTGTAGGTGGACATCACGCTCCTATCAATGGAGCTGGCTATGCACAAGTCAACTCAGACAAAACCTTCAAAGAAATTCCTACACGCAACTTCTCATTCTCTGGTACTTTCATCGCTGGTGATAGGACTGTGGAAGCTGGTCAACCTCTCTTGCTCAAGGCGAACTATGAAGACCACACCAAGGAATTGGAATGGAACGCTCCTGATGCAAAAGTAGAGAAATACGCTGGTACGGAACTCACCCTTGTCTTCCCCAAAGAAGGTAAGTATAAGGTGACGCTGACTGTGAAGGATGGTGACAAGACTAGAACTGTTGAAAAGGAAATCACCGTAACGCCTGCTGCTGCTTGCAGTGCAGACTTCGTGGCTTCTCTCACTGAAGTGCCTGCAGGTCAACGCGTAAGTTTCAACCCCGTTAATCCTGTCGCTGGTTACCAATACGCTTGGGCTATGCCTGGTGGTAGCGTATCTACTTCTAATGCTATCTCTGCTGGTACCACCTATGAAACTCCTGGTAAGCATGAAGTTACCCTCACCGTTACTTCTGCAACTGGTGAAGTGAAGACTAGCAAGCAAGTGGTGAACGTGGTGAATGTAGCTCCTGAAGCAGCATTTAGCATCCACAACCCTGTAGTCCTCAAGAACGAAAAGGGCACCATGACCAACGAGTCTAAGTTCCGTCCTAGCCAACTCGAGTGGATCTTCAACAGCGGCAAGAATGTGCTTGTGAAGAAGGTGGAACTCAAGAGCAATAAGGACAACGAACTCCCCTACGAAGTGAAGCAACCTGGTGTTTACAACGTAACACTCAAGGCTAGCAATGGAGTCGGTAAGAGTGAAGTAACGCAATTACGCGGTTTGACCGTTGTCAATGCTGACTCTAAGAATGGTCTTTCGTTCAACCACCTCGGCGCTAGCGTGGAATTGAGCAAGCAACCCATCACCAAAGAAACCAAGAACTTCACCATCGACTGGTGGATGAATCCTGCGAAGCTCTCCGACTTCTGCTGCGGTATTGGTGACGTCGACGGCACCTTCCAAATCAAGACTGACTATCGTGGTCGCTTGCTGATCAGCAAGAGAGGTCTTACGGTTTCCACCAACGAGGGAACTGTCAAGGCTGGCGAATGGCACCACTATGCAGTTTCTGTAAACAATGCTAGCAACGTCAAAGTGTATTGCGATGGTGAACAAGTCGCTACTGCTGGTCATATCTCTGGCAGCCAAATGCCTAATCTTGCTCGTTTCACTTTGGGTAATGAATCTGCCGATATGAGCGGTCAAATCGACGAATTCCGCATCTGGGAGAAGGTACTCACTCCTGCAACTATCCAAAAGTATGCGAATGTTCCTCTCGAAGGTGACTTGCTCAAACAAGCCAAAGAAGAAGATAAGTTGATCCTCTACTACAACTTTAACCAAACTTCTGGCAACGTAGTGGATCAATCTGGCAACGGCTACGAAGGTGTTCGTCACAACTTCGGTCCTGAAGGTGATGCTTGGGGTCTCTCTCGTGGCGTCTTCAACTTGAATTTTGAAGACACGATGGAAGATGTGAGCAGCGAACTCAAGAACAATAGTGCTTACTTCAAGCATACCAACAAGAGAGTTAATGGTTCTAACTCTCGTTGGCTCGAACTCAAAGATTGGCTCCTCGAAAATACCAACAAGTCAGGCAACGTCACTGCTGGTGCGCACTACGACAGTGCTAAAGGCGGTGCTTTCACCGTTACTTCTGGTTGGGACGATTTCCCCGATTTGAAGGATCATAAGGTGTATCAAGTGCTCCACCTCAAGGCGGGTGCTTACTCCCTCACCACCACCTTCGGTCAGCATGGCGAAAGTGCAAACTGCTTCCTTGTAGCTGCTCTGGGTAACAAGTTGCCAGACTCTAACCAACTTGACAAGTCGTTGGCTAGCACTCCGCTAAATCCCGGTGGCAGAGGTAGTGAAAATACACTCAATTTTGTCCTCACTGAAGACACAGATGTTGCACTCGGCATCGTCGCCAACATGATTGGCAACAAGATTTTCTGCATCCAGAACTTCAAGCTCGTGCGCAATAGCGTTGCCACCATCACTGCCATTGGTGGTGTGAAGACCAACGTACAAAGCACCAAGGCTGAAGGCACCTACGACCTCTCTGGACGTCGTGTAGAAAAGCCCGAAAGTGGTCAAATCTACATCCAAAATGGTCAACGTGTAGTGGCTCAGTAATCTCGGACTCCCCCTCTTCTCCGTTTGGAGACGAAGGAAATGATGAAATATCAACGGACACATCCTCCAATGGATGTGTCCGTTTTTTGGTGTCGCATCCTCATTTCCTCACCAAAAATCCCTCAGCGTAACAGATGTTACGCTTTTTCGATATGGCACTTCGTACCTTTGCAACAACTAAACTACTAGACTCCAGTTTCCGCTTTTTTATAATCAGGAAACTTATCGCGAATACTTCGCAACCTTCCATTAACTAACACAAGATGAACTAGCGCTTCTGCTATCGTTCATCCCTTCTAAACACAATCCAAGAGGGTGTGCCCAAGATGTTGGGTGCACCCTCAACGTTTTTTTTGGTGTCCTGCCTTCTTGAAGATAGGATTCCCTATTCCGAACTCTTCATGTAGCCTGCCCCCTATAAGTATATGGGAGGATATGAGGCAAAAGTGAGGTAAACAGCCCAAAAACTGCAGAAAAATCTTTTGATTCCTTTGTTTTGCAAGGTGAATATAGCAAAAGGTGGGATA
>JABZGM010000154.1 GCA_015259235.1 Alloprevotella sp.
GACAAAGACGGCTACTACATGCCCGAAGATGGGAAGATTTATCGTCTCCGCAGCTACTACGATAACAGATACATCACCAGTCTTCCTGCCGGAAATGTTCCAGTCAGTCTTTCCAAACAAGTGGATAACAACACCCTTTGGATTCTTCAACAAGACCACACGGGTAAACAATATCTTGCAGCTGCAAGCGGAAAAGGCTACCTCTGTAGAATGGCAAACCAAAACCGCGGAAGCCTCAGCAATGAACCTGCTGAACTTTCCTTCGGTACGGCTAGAAAGCTCCGCAAACAGAAAGTAGGTACACTCTACATCCGCAATGCAGGTCTTTCTCTTGTAGCTTGGAAAAACCAAGATGCCATTGGAGGCCACGACGGCACAGAAGCTGACCCCGTATGGCACGAAAATAACGGCGTCGCAGGAACAAGTTTCTACTTCGACACCGTGAAGGATGCAGTATTCACCGTCACCACACACGCAGGTAGAAATGGTAACTACGCCACCACGCAATTACCTTTTGCAGCAACGATTCCCGAAGGTCTCCTCGTGTATCGTGTGAAACAAGTGGCTGATGAAAAGGCTCTCGAACTCGAGCTCATTGACGGAAAAGTTCTTCCTGCCAACACCCCTGTGATTCTTTCCAGTAAAACCGCAGGCAGCTTCGAGTTGCATCCCACTAAGTGGCATGCACCTATCGAAACGAAGCTCCGTGGAACGAACCTTCCGCTCAAGGCTTCTGAAAAAAGTTCTGGCATGCACTACTACGCGCTCACCATCGACGACGACACCCACGAGTTTCTCTTCCGTCTCGTAGAAGATGATGTTGACATCCCTGGCAACCGCGCCTACTTCACCCTGCCTCTCGGCACTCCAGCGGCTTCAACACTCTCCGTCGTCTTACCTCCTATGGTGACCAAGGTGCAAGCAATAGCCACGCCTAACAATGCTCCTCAAAAGCTCTTCAACCTTGCTGGACAGCGTGTAAATGCTTCTTCAGCAACAGGAGTGGTGATTTCAAAAGGACAAAAGATGATCATCCGATAATCCTTCTCTCTCTTCTCATCAAGACCGACCCTCTTCGCCGAGTGGTCGGTCTTTTGTTTTCAACTCAGCACATACACGCGTGTTGGTTTTCGACTTTCTCACACTCCACAATCTGAAGCAAGGTTAAGTCTTAAATATATCGCTTACTATATAAATACTTTTTCCTACCTTTGCACTCACAACAAAGCTAATTCAACCCAACAAGGTATTCTCAAACATACAATCATGATATACGATTTCTCCACCGTCACCAGCAAAGGTGCGCCCTACCCTCTCACTCAACACAAAGGGCAAGTGCTCCTCATCGTCAACACTGCCAGCAAATGTGGTTTCACTCCCCAATTCGCAGAACTCGAACAACTCTACCAGCAATACAAAGACCAAGGGTTGATGATATTGGGGTTCCCCTGCAACCAGTTTGCTGGTCAAGAACCAGGCTCTGGCAGTGATGCAGAAGCCACCTGCCAACTCAACTATGGTGTCACCTTCCCCATCATGCACAAGATTAAGGTAAATGGTAGTGAAGCAGATCCCATTTTCAAATATCTCAAATCGCAAGCTGGTGGATTCCTCACCAATGCCATCAAATGGAATTTCACCAAATTCCTCATCTCTCGCGATGGCACAGAGATTCGCCGCTACGCGCCCATCACCAAACCCAGCAAGATAGCCAAAGACATTGAAGCCATGTTGGCTCAATCCTAAGAACAAGCCACGCTTAGGCTCAATGCTAAAAAATCACCGCTCACCAACCCGAAAGTTGATAAGCGGTGATGCTCGTTTTTGGAAGAAAGAAAACTATCCCAACTCCACTACGGTGATGCCAGCACCGCCAAATTGGATGTGCTCATCGCGATAGTCGCGCACACCAGCCACCGTGTCGAGATATTGACGAATCATCGTGCGAAGTACTCCCGTGCCTGTGCCATGGAGAATGCGCACCCGCTTTTGTTCGAGGAGCAAAGCATCGTCGATGAAGTAGTTCACAGCCGTGAGCGCTTCTTCGCCACGCATGCCACGCACATCTAGTTCAGGACGGAAATGCAACTTCTTCTCATACATTGCATCGCGCGCGTCTCTTTGCTCACGAAAGTAGACACCTGCGACACCGAAGGCTTCTCCACAGGTCGCGTGGTCACCTCCAAACGGTTCAGCGGCACAGTCGTCGTCATCACACCAAACAACACGCGCACGGTCTTGCCATTGATGGTTTGCACACGCCCCACACTGTGTTGTCCTTTGATGCGCACATAGCAGCCCACTTCCACCTTCGCCTTCGGCACCACCACTGGCTGAGGATCATTCTTCTGTGCGATGGCACCGAGCAACGAACCGATGGCACCTTGCGCCTTCTTGTGTTCCTTCTTGCGCTCTTGGCGACGGCGAATCTGATCCATCTTGCGCGCAATAGCATCATCCTTCTGCTGCTTCTCGCTCGCCTTCACTTCCTCACGGAAAGCCTCAAGTTCTTGACGCGCCTCTTTCGTGCGCTCTTTCTCCGCCTGACTTTCACGAATGGTGCGAATGGTGTTTTCAATCGCGGCATTGGAAGCCTGCAACATACGCTCAGCTTCTTGACGCGCATCGGAGAGCACCTCCTTCTTCTGCTGAGAGAGCGTGGTGAGTTCCTCTTCGTAGTGCGCAATGGTTTGCTCGAGTTTCTTTTCGCGGTCGTGGATGTTCTTGCGCTTATTCTCCCAATACATCTTGTCGCGCACAATGTCTTGGAGATACTTGTCGCTCATCACATAGTCCTTGCCCACCAAATCAGCCGCATAGCGAATCACATCTTCGGGAAGCCCAATTTTGCGCGCGATTTCCACCGCAAACGAACTACCGGGATTGCCTATTTGCAGCATAAAGAGGGGCTGCATCTTCGAGCGGTCGTAGAGCATCGCACCGTTGATCACATGTTCCGACTGCTCGGCAAAGTGTTTCAAGTTTTGATAGTGCGTGGTGATGATGCCACAAGCCTCGCGCTCCACAAACTTTTTGAGAATCGCTTCTGCCAGTGCCCCACCGATTTGCGGTTCTGTACCACTTCCAAACTCGTCGATGAGGAGCAAACTCTTGCTGGTGCAATGCTTCATCATCATCTTCATGTTGAGCAAATGCGAAGAATAAGTGGACAGGTCGTTCTCCAGACTCTGTTCGTCACCGATGTCGATGAAAATATCGTCAAAGATGCCACACACCGAGTTCTCACGCACAGGCACAGGCATGCCGCATTGCAACATATATTGCAACAGTCCCACCGTTTTCAAGCAAACCGACTTACCACCGGCATTAGGACCAGAGATAAGCAAGAGTTTGGCACGGTTGCGCAGCGTCACATCCAGTGGAATCATCTTTTTGCCGTGGCGTTCCAAACTCTGTTGCAAGAGGGGGTGACGCGCTTGCACCCATTCGATGCAAGGAGCTTTCTGCAAACGAGGTACCACCGACTCAAACTGTTCGGTGAAGATCGCCAAAGCACGAAGATAATCAATATGCGCCAAAAACTGCATCGAGTGCAGAATGTCGCTGATGTGCGGACGAATCTCGGAAGAAAGGATTTGCAAAATGCGAATCACCTCACGCTTTTCCGCAGCCTTGAGTTCGCGGATGCGGTTGTTGGCATCCACCACGGCAGCAGGTTCGATGAACACCGTCTTTCCGCTCGCACTCTCATCGTGAATGATACCTTTGATTTTACGCTTCAGCGCAGGAGCCACGGGGATGACCAAACGGCCATCGCGAAGCGTGGGAGAAACATCACGATCGATGTAGCCTTCGGCTTGCGCCTCGTTGATGATGGAGCGCAAACTATGGCTGATGTTGCGCGAAGTCACCTCGATGCTGTGACGAATGTTGAGCAGTTCGGGGGTGGCTGTGTCCTTGACCTTGCCATATTTATTGAGCACAAGGTCAATGCGCTTGATGATTTGTGGAAATGCGCTCACGCCTTCTGTCATGCGTGCCAAAGCAGGATAAACCACTTCGGACGACACCTCGGCATCCTCCGTCTGGCTCGCTCCATTTTCGGAGACTGCATCCGCCCCTTCTCCACGAGGTCTGAAAAACTGCACAAGGCTCACCACAGTTTGCAGCGAGCGTTTGAGGTCAAAAAGGTCTAATTCTTCGAGATACGTACGTTCGGGACGAATGCGCAATAGCGGTTGACGCACATCATAGAAGTTTTCCTCATACACTTCCTCTTCGGTCATGCGGAAGAGGGCAAATTCGCGGGCTTGTTCGAGCGATTCTTTCACCAGCTCGAATTTGTTGGAAAACTTCACCTGATTGTCCACCCACTCCGTGCCTAAGGTCGACATGCACCGCCCTTTGAGCAGGGTGCGCACCTCGGAAAAACCGATTTTATGTTCGAAGTTATTGGGATAAATCATTGGAGTTCTTTCTATTTGTCTGCAAAGATACGAATAAAATGGCGCGTGCACGAGAAGAATAGTCCTTGCTTTGCAAGAATTTGCAGTGTATTCCCCCTGCTGACTTTCCTCATAGCGCACAAAGCACCTTAATGCGCCCTCCTTTCCACTCGACTCGTAGTCAACACATAACGCTCAACTGACCTTTCCGCATCTCATTGGGAGGTTTTAGGAAAGTGGGGAGCGACGCTTCACTAGGTCTGTATTAACGCAACTAAAAAACGACCTCTTACGAACCTAAAAAAGATAATCAAACCTTTCACATTTCAAATATCGCAGTGGTTTAGCCCTATTTTACGCCTTCCCCCCCCTCTCCCCCTTCTTTAGGCATAGTGTGCTGCCATGCTGCAGCGCGAAACATCTGCCCATTGCGCCAAGGGTGAACCACTGCTTTTCACCACTTCCAGTTGCGCGTAGCGTGATGGCTGGAGTTTTCTTAAAGCGCGATTTTTATCTTTCTATCTTTTTTGCTCGTCGGATGAAAAAAAATAAGCACGAGTTTCTCGCGTGCGCGCGTCACGCGCGCCTTCCCCTGCAAATTTGATTTTTTGCTTTCACAACCTTCACCATCTCTCCGCAAAATAGGGGGTGAGTTTTCTTACGTCCCCATTTCTTTTTGGGGAACATTTTCAGGCGATTTTTCGCCCAAAATCATCGGT
>JABZGM010000155.1:0-352 GCA_015259235.1 Alloprevotella sp.
TAGAAGAGCAAGCACATCAAGTCGCGATGCTCTCTCACAAGCGACAGATAAGTCTCCGTGGTCTTTTGGATATTCTCCGGTGCATTCCACTCGAGCATATCATAGCCCGTGAGCGCATGATACGACTCCAGCAACCGCTCCATCTGAGCCGTGAATGGCTCTACCACAGCAACAAAGAGGGCATCCTTGCTAGGGAAATAATTGTAGAGGTTGCCCAGGCTCGTACCGGTCGCAGTCGCTACACCACGCATCGAAGCCTTCAAGAAACCATCTTGGAGAAATGCACTGCGCGCCACATCCATGATGGTGCGCCGAGTGTGATCTTTTAGTGTCTGCATACTGGAAGGGTTAT
>JABZGM010000155.1:362-5091 GCA_015259235.1 Alloprevotella sp.
GAATTATCTGCCACAAAGATACATATAAATGCAGACCACACCCAAAAATTTCGACTTAAAAATACATTAAATCATAGGATTTTTGCGTTTACATCGTTCATTTTTACCCACATATCGCAAAGATTATTGAAAAATATCACACTTCTTACTATCTACCCTCATACATTTTCGCATGTTTTCAACCACAACGCGTTATTTCTTGCGATTTTATTTGTTTCGAGCATTTTTTATTCGTAACTTTGCAACATCGTTTCATCAGGCACATCGAGAATAATCCCGAAAAACACACACCTCAGCTGGCAATCCTCTGTCGAGACGACAAAAAACACACAACCCAACCAATACCTGTATTGAACCATGAAAATCCTTGACCATGATTCCTGCCCACAACTCGCAGGAAACACACCGCGATTCGAAGCGGTGCTACAACCTATCTTACAAGAACTTAAAAACTACGCACTTACTCTCCCTTTCTCCACCACTCACTTTGAAGAAGACTGGCAAGATGCCCTCATCGAACTCTGGCAGCGGCTCCACGAATGCCCTAAGGGCAATGAACGAGAATGGGCAAAACTCCGCATCTTCCACCGATTCCTCACCCACAACACTGAGCGATACCGCAAGAAGCATAGGACGATTTCTTGCGACCCAAAAGAACTAGAACAAAGTTCATCGGAACATTACCAGATGGAAATGGGCTATTCTTCCGAAATGGAACAATTAACAAACAATGTTTCCTGCGTGAGAACCACAAAAATTGTGAACTGTCTGTGCCGTCAGTCCGATCTAGACCGCAGAATCGTGCTCATGCACCTCGACAGTTTCAGTTTTCGAGAAATTGCAGCTGCACTAAAAATTACGAAAACCGCTGCAATCTATCGTTTTCGGCAAACAATTCTCGCGCTCAAAGCCGCTGCACAATAAAAGTTCGCAGGTTTCCACATCGCAATATGCCGTGTGCAATGCCGACACCCTCCCCAATCCTCCACCATTCGTCCAGCACCACCTTGCGATTCAACCACCATGAAAACACCATTCTACCAACTTAAAGACGCAACTCACCAACCTAAAGACGCAACTCACCAACCTAAAGACGCAATGCACCATCTTGAAAACAACATTCGTCCACCCTGAAAGCACGACTCTCATGCCATGACGAAACGATGCTACACATTCTATACTAAAACCTCCCTTGTTTTACAAAACTAATACACACAACCATGACAACACACACTCCAACCTCTAACAATCTCCAAGCAACAAGTGGTCATCTTCCTGCAGCAGACAATAACCTCCCTGCAGCAGCCCACAACGTCGACACTGCGCAAAGCTCCAACGAAACACCCGACACCGACACAGCCTCCATCACCGTGTGGCGCACTCACTTCTCCACTAATGCCACCCTCGGTGCACTCTACATCAACGGCAAATTCTTTTGCCACACCCTAGAACCCCGCACGCGCCCTAAAGGGGCTCCCAAAATCCCAGGCAAAACCGCCATTCCCGAAGGCAAATATCGCCTGAGTCTTAACGTCGCTTCGCCCCGATTTTCCGACTACAAGCACCACCCTTGGGCACGCCCTTGGGGCGGCAAGATGCCCTTCCTCTGCAACGTGCCAGGATTTAACGGAGTCCTCATCCACGTGGGCAACACTCCCAACGACACCGCCGGATGTATCCTCGTGGGACAAGCCACGGCACCCGACTTCATAGTCAATTCCATCCCCACCTTCCGCCGTCTCATGCTGCGTCTCCAGCGTCATCCACGCCACATCCCTTTATATATATGCGTGCGCAATCATCCTAAATCGCGCCTTTGCCCCATCGGACTGGGGGAATAACACACGTCATTGACAGACCTTCCTCCTTTTGCTCCCACTGCGCTTCCTGCCCAGTGGGAGCTTTTATTTTGCTTCCTCACAGATTTCCTTTTCCCTACCCACCCTCACAGGAGACTGCCACAGGAAAGTCACAGAAATTCGGTCAATAAGCCCCTTTGCCTCGAAAACTCCATGCCTAGTTAAGTCCACGCGTTGCAAAGGCAATGCCCCAAAAAACAACACTTGTCCCAAAAAGATGGCAAAAAAAATCTCATAATGTCGGATAATCCAAAAATAATTCCTAAATTTGCCACCAAAATTCCTATGTATTTGCCGAGTGAAGTTTGCAGAATAAACGGAAAGCCCAATTTCTATAAAAAAATATTCACATTAAGCCTACGGCAAAACATAAAATAAAAAGGAGGAAGTGAGAGCAAAGGGACCACCCTACACCCACACACTCAGCGCACACCACCCTTGCGCAACGCAGAAAACACAGTGCGTGATGTAAATGCCCGCATCTCGCTCCCCACCTCATCGCAGAGCAGAAGGAATCTGCCCCTGCAACAGCCAAGAAATCAAAAATAAATCAAGAATATGAATAAACTTTACGCTCTCTTCCCTGCGTTGGTGCTCGCTGCTGGTATGGCAAACACTGCCAAAGCACAAATTTTGCCCCAACACCAACAAGGTTATTTCTACAACAAAGTGTCTAACCGCATCATGGTGGTAGAAAACAATGTTGTGAAAGCCTATGTATTTGATGCCAACAAGCTCCCCGCTGCTTTGTTCGAGTTTGACGTAAACGAGGACGGTGCTGCTGCTTTCAAAAACGTGCAGTCTCAACGCTACATCGGAAAAGTAGCTGGTTTCAACACTCCTATCGGCACTCAAACCGAAGAGTTCCGCTATAAAGTAAGCACTGCCCAAGACGAAGAAAAGAATCGTTACTATTCATTTGCTGACACCACTAGCACGGGCAACCAAACTTCTCTCCACAACTACAACAACGACAATGTTGTACGCTGGAACGCTGGTATTGCGGACGACAATGAAAGCACGGCTTCTCGTTGGTATTTCGTCAGCGCAGACAAGATGCAAGCCTATGCCTCTTTCCAAGCCAACAAGCTCACTCTCAAGGATGTCGCTGAGAACGTATTGGCTGCTACTCAGCCTGCTTACAAGAAAGTGGGCAATGCTTTGATTACTGCTGCGACTCAGCTGTCTACCAACTCTCAGGATCCTCATGAAGGACCTATCGCAGGTTTGATTGACAACAACGAGAACACCTACTTCCACTCTAGCTATCGCGCTGGACGTCCCAACAATCCTTACATAGCTGTCACCTTCGACAACGCTTCAGGTCACAAGACTTTCCAAGTAGACTACAAGAAGCGTAAGCAAAACAACAACAATATCCCCACTAGAATCGCCATCTATGGCGGTAAGAAGCAAGCTGACGGCACTATCACTTGGGAGGCACAACCCTTCACCACTGTTGCCAACGACATGCCTAGTACGGAGACCAACTTTGAAGGTGTAGGTGCTTATGGCGGTTACTTCCAGTTCGCTGCCGACAAGGAATATGATGCCTTCCGTTTCAACGTGCTCAGCACGAACTCTGGCACCGACTTCTTCACTTACTCTGAGTTCCAACTCTTCCAAACACAAGTGAACGGTCCTAAGCCTCGCGTGGTCAAACACCAATTCATCGAGCAAGCCTCACAGATTTGGAGTGACAACAAGGAACCACGCGAAGGTAGCTACGCAGCTTTGTTAGATGGCAAGAACGATACCTTCTTCCACTCTAACTGGTCAACCAATGGTGGAAACAACGGCAAGGAGCACAACTTGATGTTCAAGTTTGACAACCCCGAACAGGTGAAAGACTTCAAGTTTGCTTACCAAGCCCGTTTAACTAGTGGACAATTCAACAACCGTCCCACAGAGATTGACATCTATGGTGGCACACCAGAAGGCAATGGCTTCAAGTGGGAAAAGATTAAGACTGAAGTAGCTACTGGCAACTATAACACACACCGTGTGAATGGTATTGGTGGTTACTCTGGTATCCTCGACATCCACGCTTCTAAGCCATTCAGTGCATTCAAGTTTGTGGTGAACAAGACTAACGACAACAAGAAGTTCTTCACCTATGGTGAGATTTCTCTTTACACTGAGAAGGTTTATCCTGCTGGCACCACCGCAGCTACCATCGACCAAGTGGTTGCCCTCAACAAGGCACTCGCTGGTCTCAATCAACCCCTCCGTCCCTACGAAGGTAACCCCGAAGCCCTCGAAACTGCTGCTCGCAATGCCATCAACAACATCGTGCCTGGCATCGTGAACGCTGCTACCCAAAAGCAAGAACTCGATGGAATGCTCGCAGAAGCCTTCGCTAAGGCAGATGCTGCTATTGCAAAGGCTGAAGAAGCCATCAAGAAGAGCGAATTTACTACGGAAGCCATGAAGGCGAAGAAGGAGGAAAACGAACATCTTCTCGAAGAAGTTTACCAGCTCCGCCAAAACATGGAAGAGCTCTACAACAAGATGGTAGGTGGCTATACCGAAGATCAGGTGAGAGTCTTCAAAGAGATGCTCGCAACCCTCCTTACTGGTGTGAGCTACATCAACGTGGGTACTGAAGACCTCGCTGGCTTGGTAGAAGAGTTCGTAGATCCTGCAAAACGCTTCAAGCTCGTTCCTATCGAACCATGGCTCAAGGCAGACTATGCTGTGCACTGGGACAAGCACTCTAACCTCCAAGTGACTCGCAACGACCGCACCTCTAGAGGCTTCCGCGCCACTGTAAATGGTGAAACCACAGAATATCTCCTTGACGAACGTCCTGAAAACATCTACAATGAGATGCTTGACAAGGTGGTAGAAGTACCAGTGGGCGCAGAAGT